>JAICVH010000229.1 GCA_025935435.1 Burkholderiales bacterium | reverse complement strand
TCGAAAGACTGCTCCTTGTCCTCGTAAGCGGGAGGTTCGACTCCCGACAGGCGCGCCGCCGCACCTTTCGCGATATCGGTTGCGATCTGCACCTGCCGGGACAGCGGAAACATGTCGGGCGCGAGGCGGGCGTTTGTGTAGACCGACTCCTCGATCTTGCGCTCGAGCGCATGCGCCCTGGCTTTTCGCAAAATCTCCGCAAGATTCGACAGCATTTTCGTGAACGCGACGACGGACACCTGGTGCATCGACATGGACATAACGGCTCCTACAAGGTAAGGCAACGAAAAGAATCAGACACGTGCGATCGTCACGAACGTCTACTTTAATCCTCCGCCGGTTGCGTCCGCTCGCTCACGCGAGGCGCGGTTCGGCGTCGCGGGCGACGCGCCGATTTCCAGCGTCGATGTACCCACCACCACTGCTCGGGATGTCGTACAACGAGCCGTTCGATCGCCGCGTTGAACGCGCGCGTCGTGCGCACGATCGAGTCATTGACGTTCGGAACATCCACAAGTGCCACCGGGTCGTCGAAGCGCAGCACGTGACGACCGTCATCTTCGCGCCAGCACGCCGCGGGCAGCACCGGTGCGCCGGTGGCCAGCGCGATCACGGCGAGACTCTTGAAAGTGCCGGCGGGCTGCCCGAAGAATTCGACGTCGATGCCATCGGCACCGCCTGCGTACTGGTCGAAGGGAAATACGACGACATCGCCGCGTTCGAGCAACGATATGATCGTGTCGAGCGACCCGCGCTTGCCGACGACACCGAAACCGGCGCGATTGAACCGTCGCGTAACGAGCGTGTCGAGCCAGCGGGGCTTGATCGGCCGTCGGACGAAATGAAAGCGCCCGTTTACCTCGGGATAACGCTGAATGCCCGCGACGGTCGCCACTTCCCAGTTGCCGAAATGGCCGGTGAGCAAAAGCACCCCTTTGCCGAGCCGGAACGCGTTCACGAAAGCGTCGAGGTTCTCGACCCGGACCAGTTGTCGCTTGCGCTCTGCCGATAACCAGCGGAAGCGAATGAACTCGGCAACGAGCTGCCACAAGTGTGCGTAGTGCGCTTGCGCGAGTCGCTCGATTTCAGCGGGCGGCACCGCGGTCGCGTATACGCGTCGCAGGTTGTCGAGAATCACGTCGCGCCGAACGGGGAGGAACTTGAAGAGCAGCCTTCCCGCCAGCGGAGTCGTTGTCGCCATGGGCAGCGCCAGCGCAACGGCCGCTGCGCTGCTTCGGTCATGCGTCAACGACACGGCAATATCTGCAATGCGTGCGCGATCGAGTGCTTCTCGCGCGCGGGTGCTGCAGACGGTTCGAGGTGCGCCGTACCCATCTCGTTCGACCGAAAAGTCGGCCGGTTCGAGGCGGCCCGCGGCGAGCTCTTTCGCGAACAACTTGATGCAAGCCTCCTTCGCCGCATATCGCGCGGCGAGGCTCGCGACACGACCGGCACCGCTGCCGGCATCGGCGAGTTCCTGCGCCGAAAACAACTTCGCGAGTTGCGCGTCCCCCGTCTCTTCGAGCAGTCGCTCGATGCGCGCGATTTCAACGCTGTCGATGCCGCAGCGAACGGGGCCTTGCGAGCGTGTATTCGACGTCGAGGGTGGAACGAGCGAGGTCGCGGTTTCCGGAACGTCGGGCATACGGTTCAGTCGAACAGCAGCAAATCCAGCAGCCCCGGCAGACTTACGCCGGTGCGCGAACGATCAACGCTGCGTTGGTGGCCGCAAACCCGCGGCAAAGAACCAGCGCGACATTGCTGCGTGGTTCCTGCGCGGTTCGCGACAGCGCAAGTGCGGCCGCTTCGTTGGCAGGCCGCTCGAGCGTCGCGATTCCAGGGACCGTCCTGCGCAACAACGCCTCGATTGCAACCGTCGTCTCGACGATGCCCGCCGCAGCAATCAGGTGGCCCAACGCCCACTTGAAGGCGGTCACGGGTGGACAACGTGCGCCGAAAACGCGCGCCAGTGCGATCGCTTCGGATGCATCCGACAACCACGTGCCATTCCCATGCGCGACAACCATGCCGATCGCATCGGGTCCGATCGATGCATCCGCCAACGCGGCTTCGATCGAGCGCACCACGCCGTCGCCGTCGTCCCGAATCGAAAGCAACCCGGACGCTTCGGTGACGTATCCGCCGCCGAGCACTTCACCCATGATCGGTGCGCTCCGCGCACGCGCTGCAGTTTCCGTTTCGAGCGCGAGCGCTCCCGCGCCTTCGCCGAACAGACTACCGGTACGCGACGCATCGAAGGGACGCAGGCCATCGCTGGCGAGCAGTCCGCAGCCGTGGTAGTACAGCACGTTCTGTGGTTCGATCGGCGTATCGTGTCCGATCGCAAGCGCGCGATCCGCTTCTCCGGTGCGTAAGGCCTGCGTCGCCTCGATCACGGCGAGCGCGCCGCCTACGCTGTGATTGGTGATGCATGCATTCGCGCCCTTCAAGCGGTTGCGAATGCCGACGTGGCACAGAACGTTGTTCGGCAACGTACGCAGCAACCACATCGGGTTGACCGTGTCCGCGAGATTGCGACCGAATATCCGAAGGTCGCCATCGGCCTCGCTCATCAGCGGAAAGTAGTCGTACTGGTTCTCGAAGGCGCCGCCCCCGGAACCCACATAAATCCCCGTCCGATCGGCAAAGCGGGTAGACGCTTCAGACGATAGCGACTCACGATGCTTCGCATATCCGGCCGCCTCGGCGGCGCGATCGCCTGCGTAGATTCCGACCAGATCGGTCCGACGAATCAGCTTGTGCAGCTTGCGATCGTCGACGAGCGCGCGCGCGTTGAAATCGGGGATTTCCGCTGCCTGCGTTACCGGCCAGCCGCTCGTATCCCAGCTCTCGATCGCGCGAATCGCCGATCGCCCCTCGAGCAGCGCATTGAGCATCGTCGCCGGATCGCGGCCCGCCCCGCTGACTGCGCCCGTACCCGTGATCAGAATGCGTTCGGTCACGCGGCCGCATCCACGAGATCCGGACTGCGCAGCACGACGCAGCTGTTCGAGCCGCCGAACCCGAACGAGTTGGACAGCGTCATGCGCACCCGCTGCCGGCGCGGCGCACCGAGCACCAGGTTGAGATCGCAGTCGGGATCGAACTCACGGTAGTTCGCGTTGACCGGCAATTCGCCGGCGTCTATCGCGAGCGCGCAAATGGCGACTTCCACCGCTCCGGCCGCCGCGATCAGGTGTCCCATCGAGCTCTTGGTCGAACTGACGGCGACGCGTTTCGCATCATCGCCGAAGACCGCATGAATCGCGGCCGTCTCGCTGCGATCGTTCATGCCGGTCGACGTGCCGTGCGCGTTGATGTAGTCGATGTCGGCCGGCGTCGCCCCTGCATCCGCCAGCGCGGCGCGCATCGATTGAATCGGACCGTCGCCGTCCGGTGGGGAATCGGTGATCCGATACGACGACAGCGAATTGCCGTCGCCGGCGAGTTCCGCGTAGATCTTCGCGCCCCGACGGCGCGCCGCGTTCCACTCCTCCAGCACGACGAAGCCGGCGCCTTCACCAAGCAGGAAGCCGTTACGCGTCGCGTCGAAGGGCCGGCTCGCGCGCTGCGGTGCATCGTTGTCGGTGGACACGGCCGAAAGCAGGCAAAAGCCCGCGAGCCCGACCGGGCTGATCATCGAGTCGAAGCCGCCCGCGAGCGCACGATCCGCCGCGCCTCGGCGGATCAGTTTGAGCGCCGTGCCTATGGCCTGGCCTCCTGATGCACACGCCGTGTGCACGGATGTCGCATAGCCGCGAATGCCAAAACGACGTGTCAGCAGCGCCAGTCCGGCGGTGCTCTGGCCTCGTCCAAATGCGCGCGGGTCGGCAGCCGACGGATCGGTCAGCAGGCGCTGCGGATCCAATTCACCCGCGCGCGCGGAATGTTGCTGAACCGCGGACAGATCGGCGTATTCCACGCCCATCATGCCGGTGCCGACTGCGCAGCCCCAGCGGTCGCCGTCCGCCTCGGTTGGTGCGATACCCGCGTCGCGCATCGCTTCTTCCGCCGCCGCGAGCGCGAAGCGATGCGAACGATTGGTGAAGTTCAGGTATTTGCGCGGCGCGGTGATCACCCGCTCGTCGAAGCCCTTCACTTCGGCGGCGAAGCGCGTTGGGAACCCCGACGCATCGAACAACGTGATCGGCGCAGCGCCACTTTCTGCGCCGTCGAGCGCGGCCCACGTTGTCGCCGCGTCGTTCCCAACCGGCGTCACGAGTCCGATGCCTGTAATGGCGACACGTCGCCGTGCGCGGTCGATCACGTGATCGCTCCGGCTGTCGATGCCATCACCGACGTGTCGATCGTCTCGCCCAGGTCTTCGCTCGAACTGCGCGCCAGTTCGAGCCGCGCACTCGCGACCGTCCGGGCATCGGTTTTCGCAGACAGCATTGCTTTCAGCATGCCGTCGTCGAACGGCGATAGCTTCACGCCGATCTCGAGGCGTTGCGATGGGCCGATGAACGAACGCATCTTGACGTGCGTCATCCGCACTGCGCGCGGCATCGCTCCCTGCATGTCAGGCGCCTCGCGAGCAAGCTCGACCGCCAGCCGCATCTGCGTATCGAGCAGGAGCGTTGCGGGAAACACCGGTCGACGCGGAAAGTGATCGCCGAAGAACGGCGCGCTCGCCGGCACGTCGAGAACGGCGGTCAGCTCGATGCCGGCGACGCGCTCGGTGACGCGCACGGGCATCGCGTCGATGCCGCGGAATCGCCCAGGCGCGGCGCCTTCCTGGCGCAACAGCGCGAGCCGCTCGCGCATTACCTGAGGGTCGTCGAAATCCGCGACCGGCAGCATCGGGCCTAGGCAGTCGACGAGCTCGATCACGGTGCGCCCTTCGATCGATGCGCGGCCGTTGTACGCGACGGCTTCATCGTCGCACGCGAACACATCCGCCGTGAGATCGAGCGTCGCGCCTGGTGGTGCATCGCCATGAAAACGGGTGTCCATCGCGAGCGCCGCGACGGGCCTGCCGCGAAAGTCGATATGATCCATCGCGACCCACGCGGCGAGCTGCCCGACCGCTTCGGCGATCAAGGCGGGCGAGAATGCGTCGAGGGCTGC
>JAICVH010000043.1 GCA_025935435.1 Burkholderiales bacterium | reverse complement strand
CGAAGGACAAGCAATGCTCCGAAGACGAGGAGCGTCGCGCGCACGAGGACCTGCAGAAACTGACCGACCGCTTCATCGCGGAGATCGATCAGCTGCTGCAGACGAAGGAAGCCGACCTGATGGCCATCTGATGTTCGCCAGTTCCACGCGCATCATCCCGGACGCGCGGCCCAAACCGCGCCACGTCGCGATCATCATGGATGGCAACGGCCGCTGGGCGAACAAGCGGCTGCTGCCGCGCGTCGCCGGACACCGCAAGGGTGTCGAAGCGGTGCGTGCGGCGGTGCGCGCCTCGGTCGAGCAGGGTGTCGAATTCCTGACGCTGTTCGCGTTTTCGAGCGAGAACTGGCGCCGTCCCGCCGACGAAGTGTCGATCCTGATGGACCTGTTCGCGCGGGCGCTCGACGTGGAGGTCGCGAAGCTGCATTCGAACGGCATTCGGCTGAAGGTCGTTGGCGATACGGCGCGCTTCGATCGCCGCATTCGCGACCTGATCGCGGCGGGCGAAGCACTAACGGCGGGCAACCACCGGCTGACGCTCACCATCGCTGCGAATTACGGCGGCCGCTGGGACGTCGCACAGGCAGCGCGCAGCTATTTCGCGGCGCATCCCGAATCGCTCGCGCGCGACAGCACGCTCGTTCCTGAAGCGCTCGAGCCGTACCTTGCGATGGCGCATGCGCCGGAGCCGGATCTTTTCATTCGCACCGGCGGCGAGAAACGCATTTCCAACTTCCTGTTGTGGCAGCTCGCCTACACCGAGCTGTATTTCACCGACCTGCTGTGGCCGGACTTCGATGCGGCTGCGCTCGGCGCAGCGATCGAATCCTACGGAACGCGCGAGCGCCGCTATGGCCGCACGAGCGAGCAGGTGCAGGCGCGGAACGAGGCGCAGGTACAGGACGCGTGAGCGCCGTTCCGGGTCGCCTGCGTGCTCTCCGTCGTCGCCACCCGCGTCGTCACCGCCGCGATCCTGATCGCAGCGGTTCTCGCGGCGCTATTCATGCTGCCGCCGTGGGCATTCGGCATTGCGGTCCTGCTCGTGGTGACTGCAGCCGCGTACGAATGGGCGAAGCTGATCGCCTTTACCGGACCGCGCGCGTGGGCATTGATCGCCGGGACGCTGATCGTCGGAGGCGCGTTGCTCGCGACCGCTACACCGCTGCCGCGCGACGGTTGGCCCGATGCCGTCGTGTTGATCGGCTGCGGGCTGGCGACGCTGTTCTGGCTCGTGCTCGGAACGCCTTCGGTGCTGTTCGCCTGGCAGCCACCGCACGCCGCCGCTCTCGCGGCGGCTGCGTTGATCGTGCTGATCGGCACGTTCGTCGCGCTCGTCGACATGCAGGCGCGGTCGCCCTGGTTCGTGCTCGCGGCGATGGCCATCGTCTGGATCGCCGATACCGCCGCGTTCTTTGCGGGCCGTCGGTTCGGACGCCGCAAGCTCGCGCCGCAGATCAGCCCGGGCAAGTCATGGGAAGGGGCGCTGGGTGGCGCACTCGCGGTCGTGATCTATGCGCTACTGCTCGTGCCGCTCGCCGGTCGCGTGGGCGTCGCGCAAGTCGATGCGCCGAGGATCATCGTTTGGCTCGTGTTCGTCATCGTGTTGACGGCGCTGTCAATCGTCGGCGATCTGCACGAGTCGCTGCTGAAGCGGCGTGCGGGGGTCAAAGACAGCGGTGCACTGTTGCCAGGGCACGGCGGCATTCTCGATCGCATCGACGCATTGCTTGCAGCGATGCCGGCGGCGGCGCTCGCCGCCCTGCTGTTCCTGCCGCGATGACGCGCGCCATGTCCTTGTGGCCGTCTTCCACGCTTTCATGATCGGGCAGCAGTCATCTCGGCTATGCCGCGCCACCGAACGCGCCGCCGCATCTGTCCTCTGATACCTGACACCTGACGTGATCGACACCCTCTACAAGATCATCGCGTTTGCCATCACGCTCGGCGTGCTCGTCGTGTTCCACGAGCTCGGGCACTACGTCGTCGCGCGGCTTGCGGGCGTCAAGGTGCTGCGCTTTTCGGTCGGCTTCGGTCGGCTCGTCTGGTCGCGTCGCTTCGGGCGCGACCGAACCGAATGGGCCCTGTCGGCGATCCCGCTCGGCGGGTACGTGAAGATGGCGGACGAACGCGAAGGCCACGTGGATCGCGCCGATCTCCCGCGCGCATTCAATCGGCAATCGGTGTGGCGGCGAATCGCAATCGTCGCCGCAGGACCTTTCGCCAATCTGTTTCTGGCCGTGCTGCTGTTCGCCGGCACGTACGCGGCGGGTATACCGGGGCAGCACGCACTGCTCGCCGAACCGCCGGCATCGACGGCAGCCGCCGCAGCGGACATTCGGGCGGGGGACCGTGTCGTGGCGGTCGATGGCGAACCGGTCGGCAGTTGGCAGGAGTTGCGCTGGCGCATCGTTCGGGCGCAGGGCAGCGATGCCGTCGATGTGTCCGTTGCGCGCGACAACGTGCCTCGCGAACCCGTCGTGCGTCGCTTGTCGCTGGCGGGACTCGACACCGAGGATTGGGAAGGCAATCCGCTCGCGGTGCTCGGCCTTCGTTCCGATCTCGGTCCGCCGATCGTCGAGCAGGTCGTGCCCGGCAAGCCTGCCGAGCGCGCCGGCATCCGTGCGGGCGACAAGGTGCTCGCCGTCAACGGCACGCCGACGCGTTCACCGAGCGATGTAGCGTCCGTCACCAACGGCAAGCCGGGTGCGACGGTGACGTATCGTATCGATCGCCGCGGGTCGACGCTCGAGATCCCCGTGACCGTGGAAGCCGTCGAGCAGAACGGGCGGCGCATCGGTCTCGCGGGCGTTCGTCTGCGCATCGACCCGGACGTCGCAGAACGCGCGACGGTCGTCGTTCGTTACGGCATCGGCGAATCGTTGCTGCAGGGTGCGCGCAAGACATGGGAGCTGTCGGCGTTCACCGTGCGCATGCTGGGGCGTATCGTCACGGGCGATGCGTCGCTCAAGAACATCAGCGGGCCGTTGACGATGGCCGACATCGCAGGTCAGTCGGCGCAGGCCGGCATGCTGGTGTTCGTGAGCTACCTTGCGCTCATCAGCATCAGCCTCGGCGTCCTGAACCTGTTGCCGGTGCCGTTACTGGATGGCGGGCATTTACTGTATTATCTCGCCGAAATTATCAAAGGCAGTCCCGTATCCGACCGCGCATTCGAGGTCGGTCAGCGCATCGGCATGGCGATGCTCGCCGTGTTGATGGCCCTGGCACTTTTCAATGACGTTTCCCGCCTGTTCTGATCGCACCGCCCGGCGCAAGCGCGCGCGTGTGCCGGTTCCCGCGCTCGTCGCGGGTCTCGTCGCATCAGCGCTGTCCTGGTACGCGTGCGCGGTCGAGCCGTTCGTCGTCCGAGACATCCGCGTCGAGGGCGTGCAACGTACCGAGGCGGGCACGATCTTCAATTACCTGCCGATCAAGGTTGGCGATCGCGTCACCGACGAACGCATCTCGGATGCGGTGAAGGCACTGTACGCCACCGGTTTCTTCCGTGACGTGCGGCTCGAAGCGCAAGGCGACGTATTGATCGTTGCCGTGCAGGAGCGCCCGACGATCAGTTCGATCACCTACGTCGGCAACAAGGAATTCGACACCGATACGATCAAGAAGGCACTGAAGGACATCGGCATCGCCGAGGCGCGCATCTTCGATCGTTCCGCACTCGAGCGCGCCGAGCAGGAACTGAAGCGTCAGTACATCACGCGCGGCAAATATGCCGCCAACGTGCAGACGACCGTGACGCCGCAGGAGCGCAACCGCGTCGCCATCAACTTCACGATCGACGAAGGGGATTCCGCGAAGATCTCGCGGATCAACATCGTCGGCGCGCGCGCGTTCACCGAAAAGCAACTGCTGTCCGAGATGACGCTGACCACGCCCGGCTGGCTGACGTGGTACACGAAGAACGACCAGTACTCGAAGCAGAAGCTCTCGGCGGACCTCGAGACGCTGCGCAGTTTCTACCAGAACCGCGGCTACCTCGAATTCAACGTCGACTCGACGCAAGTGTCGATTTCGCCCGACAAGGACGATATCTTCATCACGCTCAACATCACCGAGGGTCCGCGCTTCACCGTCGGCGACGTGCGCGTCGCGGGCGATCTCGTCGTTCCGGCGGATGATCTCGAACGCCTGATACGCGTCAAGCCGGGCGAGGTGTTCTCGCGCGAGCGGCTGCAGGCATCGGCGAAGTCGATCAGCGATCGCCTCGGGGCCGAGGGCTATGCGTTCGCCAACGTCAATGCGGTCCCCGAACTCGATCGCGACAAGCAGACGGCATCGTTCACCTTCTTCGTCGACCCGGGACGCCGCGCGTACGTGCGCAAGATCAACATCAGCGGCAACGCCAAGACGCGCGATGAAGTGATACGACGGGAGTTCCGCCAGCTCGAAGATGCGTGGTATGACGGCCCGCGCATCGACCGCTCGAAGATTCGTGTCAAGCGCCTCGGCTATTTCGAGGACGTCAACGTCGAGACGCCGCCAGTGCCCGGCACGCCGGACCAGGTGGACATCGAGGTGTCGGTCACCGAGAAATCGACGGGCAACCTGCTCGCTGGCGTCGGCTATTCGAGCGCCGAGGGCATTGTGCTGAACGCGTCGGTGTCGCAGGACAACATCTTCGGATCTGGCAACGCGCTCGCGCTCGGCGTCAATACGAGCCGCTTCAATCGCCAATATTCAGTCGTCTTCACCCAGCCGTATTACACGGTCGACGGTGTGTCGCGCACGATCGAGGCGTACCAGAAGAGCCTCGATCCGACCGGCCTCGCGATTGCGCAGTACGCGTCGAAGACCCTCGGCGGTGCGCTCGGCTTCGGCGTCCCGATCACCGAGACCGACACGATCAATTTCGGCGGTCGTTACGAACACACGAAGATCACGCTGTTCAGCGACAGCCCACCCGTATACCAGGACTTCGTCAACCAGTTCGGTGAAACGTCGAACGCGTACATCCTCACCGCCGGGTGGGCACGCGACACCCGCGACGACATCCTCTATCCGAGCCAGGGGCGCCTGCAAAGCGTGCTCGTCGAGACCGGTCTGCCGATCGGCGATCTCTCCTACTACAAGCTGCAGTACGTGCACTCGGTGTACTGGCCGATCTACGGCAACTTCGTGCTGATGGCGCGCGCCGATCTCGGGTGGGGCGACGGCTACTCGGGCAAGCCGCTGCCGTTCTTCAAGGCGTTCTTCGCCGGCGGCGTCAACTCTGTGCGCGGTTACGAAACAGCGTCACTCGGGCCGCGCGATCCGTTCGGCAACGCACTCGGCGGACGCCGCAAGATCGTGGGTAACCTCGAACTGTTCTACCCGATCCTGAAAGGCGACAAGGCGGTGCGTGCAAGCGTCTTTGCGGACGCCGGGCAGATCGCCGGCACGACGGCGTCGGCCGGTGGCGCGCTCGACACCGACCAATCGCCGTTCGAGTCGTTCCGCTATTCCGCCGGCGTCGGCATCGCCTGGAATTCGCCGATAGGCCCGCTCAAGTTCAGTTACGCCATTCCGCTGAACGCCAGGGAAGGCGATCGCCAGCAGCGCTTCCAGTTCCAGGCCGGAACGGCGTTCTGACGGTGCGCGCGTGAGCCAGCAGAACCTTTTCAGGCGAGTCGTGCATGGCGTGCTCGCGATCGTATTCGTCACGTGGGCGGGGCTCGCCGTCGCCGTCGAATACAAGATCGGATTCGTCAACACCGAGCGCCTGTTCCGCGAGGCGACACCGGCCAAGCGCGCGCAGCAGAAGATCGAAAAGGAGTTCGCGACCCGTGACGCGGAGATCCAGAAACTCGCGAAACAGGTGCGCGACCTCCAGGCGGCACTCGACAAGGATGGCGCGACGATGGCTGAGGGCGAGCGTCGCAACAAGGAGCGCGATCTCGCCAACCAGTCGCGCGACCTGCAGCGGATGCAGCGCGAATTTCGGGAGGATCTGAATCTCCGCCGCAACGAGGAACTGGCCGGAATCCAGGAGCGCGCGAACAAGGTGATCCAGCAGATCGCCGAAAGCGAGAAGTTCGATCTGATCCTGCAGGATCCGGTCGTCTACGCGAGCCAGCGCATCGACATCACCGACAAGGTGATCAAGGCGCTCGCGGACAAGTAGCCGATCGCGCCAACGCTCCCCGGCGCGAGGGCAACGCCACGATGGCTTCCCGCAGCGCGCCCAGAACCCTTGCGGAACTCGCCGCGCTGACCGGCGCGACGCTCGAGGGCGACGGCAGCGTCGTCATTTCCCGGGTCGCGACGCTCGAGCACGCGGGGCCGCACGACATCGCGTTCCTTGCGAATCCGCGCTATCGCGGTCAACTGGCGACGACGCGCGCTGCAGCCGTGATCGTGGCGCCCGGTGCAGGTGCGCCGCCCGCGCTTGCGAAGCTCGTCTCGCAAAACCCCTACGCGATCTACGCGAAAGTGGCTGCGGTTCTGCATGCCGCGCCGCCGGTCGAGGCGGGCGTGCATCCGACCGCATCGATCGATTCGTCGGCGCAGGTCGCGCCATCGGCAGCGATCGGTGCGTTCGCGGTGATCGCTGCCGGCGCGACGATCGGCGAACGCGTTGCAGTGGGCGCGCATACGGTCGTCGGCGATGCCGCGGTACTCGCAGACGACGTCGTGCTGGATGCGCGCGTGACGATTTATCCGCGCTGCATCGTTGGCGCCCGGTCCCTCATTCATAGCGGCGCCGTCATCGGTGCCGACGGTTTCGGGCTCGCCGACGATGCAGGGCGGTGGCACAAGATTCCACAGATCGGCCGCGTCGTGATCGGCACGGACGTCGAAATCGGCGCCAATACGACGATCGACCGCGGCGCGATCGACGACACGCTGATCGAGGACGGCGTCAAGCTCGACAACCAGATTCAGATCGGCCACAACTGCGTGATCGGCGCGCACACGGCGATCGCCGGCTGCGTCGGCATCGCGGGATCGACGCGCATCGGCCGCGGCTGTCGGATCGGCGGTGCGGCGATGATATCCGGCCATCTGGAAATTGCCGACGGCACGGTGATCTCGGCGGCGACGCAGGTCTATGATCCGATCCGCGAGGCGGGCGTCTACACCAGCGCATTCCCGGCGCTGCCCCATCGCCAATGGAAGTACGTGGCGTCGCAGACGCGGAGGCTGCGCGAACTGGCCGAACGCGTCAGAATGCTCGAGGACGCGCTCACCGCGGCGCGCAGCGGCGACACCGCGAACGTGCCGACCGCAGCCCATAACGACAAAGATGCGGCCAAGGGGAGGGTGCCATGAGGGAAATGGACATCGGGATGATCGAGCGGCTGCTGCCGCATCGTTATCCGATGCTGCTGGTCGATCGCGTGCTCGACTGGGAAGCCGGCAAATTCCTGCGCGGGCTGAAAAACGTGACCGCGAACGAGCCGTTCTTCCAGGGCCATTTTCCTGCGTATCCGGTGATGCCCGGCGTGCTCGTCATCGAGGCCATGGCGCAGGTCGCCGGTCTGCTTACGATGCTCTCGGATGTCGCGCGCCGCGACGGCACCCAGCTCGTGCTGTTCGCCGGCATCGATGATGCGCGGTTCAAGCGCCAGGTGGTCCCGGGCGACACACTTCTGCTCGAAGCGCATCTCGAGCGTGCCGTGCGCGGGATCGGCCGCTTTCGTACGCGCGCGACGGTCGGCACCGAGCTCGTCTGTGAAGCGCAACTGCTGGCCGCGATTCGGGACGTCCCACCGGTTCGCGACCTTCCGGTCTGACCCACGACGTCGCGTGCCCCGAATTCACCCCACCGCGCTGGTCGACGCCGGCGCGCGGATCGCCGAAGATGTGGCGATCGGTGCGTACACGATCGTCGGGCCGCATGTTGCGATCGGGGCGCAGAGCGAGATCGGCCCGCATGCGGTCATCACGGGTCGCACGACGATCGGCGCACGCAACCGGATCTTCCAGTTCGCATCGGTCGGGGACATCCCGCAGGACCGCAAATATGGCGGCGAGCCGACGCGCACCGAGATCGGCGACGACAACGTCATCCGCGAGTTCGTGACGATTCATGCCGGCACCGCGCAGGACCGTGGTGCGACCACGATCGGCAGTGGCAACTGGTTTCTCGCGTACACGCATGTCGCGCACGATTGCGTCGTCGGCGACTTCACGACGTTCTCGAACAACGCGCAGATCGCAGGCCACGTGACGATCGGCGACTGGGCGGTGCTGGGCGCGTACGCCGGTGTCCATCAATTCTGCCGGATCGGTGCACACGCGATGCTCGCGGCGGGCACGATCGTCCTGCAGGATGTGCCGCCGTACGTGACGGCGGCCGGTTATCCGGCCAAGCCGGCAGGAACCAACAACGAAGGGCTCCGCCGACGGGGATTTTCCGCCGACGACATCGCGGCCGTGCGGCGCGCGTACAAGATGCTGTACCGCGCCGGGCATTCGCTCGATCAGGCACGCGAGGAGATCACGCGTGCGTCGATCGATGCGCCGTTGCTGCGTGCGCTCGCGACGTTCCTCGAAACGAGCGGACGCGGCATCGTGCGCTAAACTTCGGCGCGCTTCATCGCGACGCGCGATTGCGCGCGTTCGCAACCAGGACTTTAGGCCCTAAACGACGCAAGCCGAGGACGTTGCGATGCGCGATGCTTCCGGGGAGGCGGCGCAGATCACGATTGGAATCATCGCCGGCGAAGCGTCGGGCGATGCGCTCGGCGCCACGCTGATTCGCGCCGTGCGCAGCGTGCGTCCGTCGATCCGCTTTGCGGGCATCGCCGGCCCACGCATGGAGGAGGCCGGGTGCGAACGCTGGGCATCGACAGAGGAGCTCGCCGTGCGCGGCTTTGCGGAAGTGGTTTCGCATTTGCCGCGCCTTGTCGCGCTGCGTCGTGACGTCACTCGTCGGATTGTGCGCGCGCGCATCCCGCTGTTCGTCGGCGTCGACGCGCCTGACTTCAACCTGGGACTCGAGCGCACGCTGCGTCGGCAGCGCGTGCGCACCGTGCATTTCGTCAGCCCGTCGGTGTGGGCGTGGCGACGCGAGCGTTTGCAGACGATCGGCCGCTCGGTCGACCGCATGCTGGCGCTCTTTCCGTTCGAGCCGCCGCTCTACGAGGCCGCCGGCGTTCCCGTGACCTACGTCGGTCACCCGCTTGCCCAGGAAGCGGCGGGTCCCGCCGCGCGCCGCGCAGCGCGCGAGACGCTCAAGCAAAAGCTCTCGACACCGATATTTGCGCTGCTGCCGGGCAGTCGGCTGTCCGAAGTCGAGATGCACGCGGGCCTGGTGCTCGCTGCGGCTGCGCGGATCCTCGAAGCGCGGCCCGATGCGCGCTTCGTCGTGCCGCTGGTATCACGCACGACGCGCGACGCGTTCGTCGAGGCGCAGCATCGCGACGGGTACGATGCGCTCCCGCTGACGATCCTATACGGCCATGCGGGCGATGCGCTACGCGCTGCCGACATTGGGCTGGTCGCGTCCGGAACCGCGACGCTCGAAGCTGCGCTCGCACGCTGTCCGCACGTGATCTTCTATCGCGTGAGCGCGATGACGGCCCGCATCGTTCGCCGTCGCTTGCTGGTGCCGTGGGTCGGGTTGCCGAACGTGCTCGCCGGCCGCTTTGTCGTTCCGGAACTCTTGCAGGACGACGCAACTCCGGGCACTCTTGCGCAGGCGGCGCTGAACCTTTTCGACGACACGGTCACGCGCAGAAGACTGGAGACGCTGTTCGGCGAGATGAGCGATGCGCTTGCACAGGATACCGGCGGCCTCGCCGCGACGGCCGTGCTCGAGGAACTCGACACCGCGCTCGCAGCGCTCGGTACGCACACGATCACAACGGATGCTCGAGATGAACGGCGGTAATCCGGGGACGGGACGGCTCGCGTGCTGGTTGCAGGAATAGACGAAGCAGGACGCGGCCCCCTTGCGGGTCCGGTGGTTGCCGCGGCGGTGATTCTCGACCCCGGCCGTCGTGTGCGCGGGCTTCGCGACTCGAAAGTGATGACTCCCGACGAACGTGAAGACGTCGCCGCGAACATTCGCGCAAGGGCGATTGCCTGGGCGGTCGCCGCGAGCGACGTCGGCGAGATCGACACGCTCAACATCCTGCGCGCGACGCTGCTCGCGATGCGTCGCGCCGTCCTGGCGCTGACGGTCGTTCCGATCGAGGCGCTGGTCGATGGCGACCATTGCCCGCAACTCGCATGCCCCACGTATGCGATCGTCAAGGGCGACCGCGATGTGCCGGCGATATCGGCCGCGTCGATCATCGCCAAGACGACGCGCGACGCGATGCTCTGCGCGCTCGACCGCGACTATCCAATGTACGGATTCGCGCGGCACAAGGGATACGGGACACCGGAGCACCTCGCAGCACTCGACCTGCACGGACCCTGTCCGCATCACCGCAAGAGCTTCGCGCCGGTCCTGCAGGCATCGTTCGACTTCTGGTGAGCGCTGGCGGCGCGCGGCGCTCGCGCGGGCCGTGCACGCCCCATCACCGCGTATGATCGTTCACCTCATCGACGGCACGTACGAGCTGTTCCGGCATTTCTACGGCTTGCAGCGCTTCGAGAAGGGACGCAAGCAGCGCTTTGGCGCCGTGGCCGGCGTGTTGCAGACGGTGTTGCAGATGATCGAGCAGGGTGCGACGCACGTCGGCGTCGCCACGGATCATGTCATTGAATCGTTTCGCAACGACTTGTGGTCGGGTTACAAGACGGGCGCGGGTATCGACGGGGCGTTGCTCGCGCAGTTCCATCCTCTGGAGGACGCGCTCGTGGCGCTCGGCGTCGTCACGTG
>JAICVH010000248.1 GCA_025935435.1 Burkholderiales bacterium | reverse complement strand
GCCGGTCTTCGCCTGGCGCGGGGCCGCATCATCGGGTTTCCCGACGACGATTGCTGGTACGACGCCGGCCTGCTCGACCGCGTACAGCGGTTTCTGCACGGGCATGCGGACGTCGACGGCGTGACCGGACGCGCCGTGTTCGATCCCTCCGAGCATCCGCCCGCGCGGTTCGCACGCCGTGCAGGGTGGGTCGTCGCGGCGAAGGTATGGACGCAGGGCATTTCCTGCACGATCTTCCTGCGCCATGCGCTCGTCGCGCGAATCGGCCCGTTCGACGAAAGCATCGGCCTGGGGGCCGATACACCGTGGATCGCCGGCGAGGAGTCCGACTACCTGTTGCGTGCCGTCGAAGCGCGCGCACGCGTCTGGTACGACCCGGCGCTGACCGTGCACCACCCCGGCCACCGCGGCCGGTTCACCGTCGTCGAGCACGCGCGCGGCGCTTCCTACGCGCGAGCGATGGGCTACGTGATGCGACGCCATGGCGCGCACGCCGGCTCACTCGCCTATCATCTTGCGCGGCCGATCGGTGGCGCATTGTCCGCGGTCATCCGCGGACGGATTGACATCGCGCGCTTTCATCTCTGCGTGCTGCGCGGACGCTGGCGCGGTTGGCGCGACGGCGCGCTGCGCGCGGCACCCGCTGCACAACGCTGGATCGACGAAGTTGCGACCGCCGCTGCGCCGGAGACTCCGTGACGACTCGCGTGCTCGTCGTCGGCTTCGACGCCTGCGAAGTGACGCTGGTCGACCGCCTGATCGCGGCGGGCCGGATGCCCAATCTGGCGAAGCTGCGCGACCGCAGTCTCCAATTCCATCTCGACAGTCCGATGGAGACACTGCCCGGCGCGATCTGGCCCGAAATCAACACCGGCGTGTCCAGCGGCACGATGGGCGACTTCTACATTCCCAATCAGTTGCGGACCGGCGAAGCGCGGCTGCGCGCCACGCGCGCCGACGACATCGACGCGTCGAAATATTATTGGGCGCAGGCGAGCCGCGCCGGACGCCGCGTCGCGGTCATCGATCCGGTGCAGGCCGTTCCCGTCGCCGGCTTCAATGGCATTCAGTTGTTCGAGTGGGGCCTGCACGACCGCACGTTCGACGTCAGCAGCGATCCACCGGAATTGCTCGAAAACATCCGCGCCCGCTTCGGCGACCATCCGATTCGCTCCTGCGATTCGCATGGGCAGACCGTCGATGGCTATCGGCTCCTGCTCGGAGGCTTGCTGGCCGGCGTCGGCGTCAAATCCCGGTTCGTGGCGGAGCTCATGGCGCGCGAGCACTGGGACCTGTTTTCGTGCACGTTCTCCGAGAGCCATTGCGCGGGTCATCAGTTCTGGCATTTCCAGGATGCGAGGCATCCCTGGTACGTTGCGTCCGCGCCGCTCGACCTTCGCAAAGCGCTTTGCACCGTCTATGAGGCGATCGACGCGGCACTCGGCAACGTGCTCGCCGCAGCGGGCGACGGTGCAACGGTATTCGCGATCTTCAGCCACGGCATGGACCTTTACTTCGACGGCCCGCAACTGCTGCCCGAGGTACTGGTCCGGTTGGGCGTTGCATCCGGCAATCCGGGTGCTGCCGGCCATAGGCTTCGCGACATCAAGCGGTGGGTCACGTATCTGCCGCGGCCGGTGAAGAAGGTGATCAAGGCGCTCGTGCGCAGCGACTCGCTGCATCGTGCCGTGGCCGCAGCAGGCTGCCTCGTCGATCCTTTCGAATCGCCGCGCACCCGCGCTGCGTTCGTCAACAACAACCGCTGCGGCGCCATTCGTCTCAATCTGAAGGGGCGCGAGCCCCACGGCTGCGTCGAGCCCGGCAACGATGCGAACGCGCTGGTCGATTACCTGAAGCGGGAACTGCTGGCGCTGCGCGATCCCGCATCGGGCGAGCCGATCGTCGCGCACGCGTTTACCGCGGAGGAACGGTTCGGCGCTTCGCGCCATCCGGATCTGCCGGACCTGATCTGCGTGTTTCGCAGCGATCTCGGCTTGCTGGAGCGGTGTGTGTCGGCGTCGTTCGCGGGCGAAGTGCACGTGCCCGTGCACCATCCGCACGCGCCCCGCAGCGGCGACCACACGCCGCATTCGCGCCTGTGGGCGAGCGGCCCGGCCGTCCAGCCCGCACCCGTCGGTACTGCGGCCAATGTGCTCGACATTGCACCGACGGTGCTTTCAGCGCTCGAGGTCGCGCTGCCGGACTGGCTCGATGGAAGGCCGCTGGTGATCGCGCAGCCAACGGCGGGCGCAGGTTCTGCCCCCGTGCTGGCGCACGCCGCGACCTGACGCGATGTTGGCGCGTGCGTCTGCCGCGGCGTTGCTTGTCGCTTTAATCGCTGCGTGCGCGGCGCTGCCGCCGCGAAACGCGCCCCGGATCGATGTCGTCGGCGTTCAGCTCGATCGCGTCGAAGGACCGGACGCCTACTTCAACATCGGCGTGCGGCTGACCAACGACGGCAACGAGGATCTGGTCATCCGCACACTGATCGGCCGGCTCGCGATCGAAGGCGAGCCGGTAGCGGAGGCCGCGCTCGTTGCGCCGCCCGTTCGCATTCCGGCGCATGGCAGCGCACGCGCCAACCTGTCGTCGCGTACCGGCATGGATCAGGTGTTGCGCGCCGTCGCCGCCGCCATGCGGCGCGGCGCAACGCTGACGGCACCTGGCGCCCGTCCGACGTTGCGTTATGCAATCGACGGCAGTGCAACGCTCGATGGCGGATATCGACTGCCGTTTGCGCATTCCGGCGAGCTCGGCGACGTGCCGCGATGAGCGCGAAGGGCCGCCCCGAGCGCGAATCAGCCCCGCAGCGCGAAAGCGGGGACGGTAGTCCAATGCGCGGGCTGCGCTTCACGAAGATGCAAGGACTCGGCAACGATTTCGTCGTCATCGACGCGACGCGCACGCCGTTCACGCTGCAGGCGGCGGAAATCAGGCGCCTCGCCGATCGGCGTTTCGGCGTCGGTTGCGATCAGGTGCTGGTCGTCGAGCCTGCGCGCGGCGACGCGGACTTCCGCTATCGCATCTTCAACGCGGATGGAGGCGAGGTCGAGCAATGCGGCAACGGTGCGCGCTGCTTCGTCGTGTTCGTCCGCGAGCATCGCTTGACGGACTTGCGCGAGATCCGTGTCGAGACGGCGGGCGGCCTGATCGTGCCGAGGCTCGAAGACGACGGCGAAGTGACCGTGGACATGGGCGTGCCGCGTTTCGACGCGGCCTCGATTCCGTTCGTCGGGGGCACCGGGGCGATCGACGAGCCGCTCGAAGTCGACGGAACGATCGTCAGCGTGTCGGTGCTTTCGATGGGCAACCCGCACGCCGTTCAGCGCGTCGACGACGTCGACACAGCGCCGGTGGCGTTGCAGGGTCCGCGCATCGAGCACCATCCGCGCTTTCCACGTCGCGTGAACGCCGCGTACATGCAGGTGGTCGACCGCGCTACCATTCGACTGCGCGTGCACGAACGAGGCGCGGGCGAAACGCTCGCTTGCGGCACCGGTGCGTGCGCGGCGGTCGTCGCGGGACGCAGGCACGGATGGCTCGACGAGCGCGTTCGCGTCGTGACCCGCGGCGGCGATCTCACGATCGCCTGGGCGGGCGATGGGTCGCCCGTCCTGATGAAGGGACCGGCGCGCACCGTGTTCGAAGGTGAATGGCGCGGCGCGCCGCCGTAATGCGGCAATCGGTCGAACCACGTCGAAGGAAGCGGATGGAAGCAAGCGCAGTTGCCGATTATCTGAAAAAAAACCCCACGTTTTTCGAGGAGTACGCGGACGTCGTCGCGCAGATCTTCGTGCCGCATCCGCATGGCGGTCATGCGATTCCGATCGCCGAGCGGCAGATCCTTGCGCTGCGGGATCGCGCGTACGAGCTCGAACAGCGGTTGCGTGAGCTCATTCGGCACGGGACCGAGAACGACGAAATCGGCGAAAAGCTGCATCGCTCGACGCTCGCGCTGTTTGCGGCGCCCGATCTCGAAACGACGCTCGCAGTGCTGTCGCACAGTTTGCGCGAGGACTTCGGCGTGCCGCAGGTTGCGATACGCCTGTGGGCGCGCGACGACGCCGTCCCGCAACTGCCGGAGTTCGGTTCGACATCGGAAAGCCTGCGCGACTATGCGGATCGCCTGCGCGCGCCGTACTGCGGGCCGGACGCCGCGGCCGAGTCGCGCGAATGGTTCGAACATGCAGACGCGCAGAAATCGTTCGCCTACCTGCCGCTTCGCACGAGTGCGACGTTCGGCATGCTCGCGCTCGCGAGCGACGATGCGCACCGGTTCCATGTCGGGATGGGAACCGTCTATCTGCTGCGGCTCGCCGAACTCGCGAGCGTCGCCATCGCGCGCTTCCTGCCCGCCCCCTGAGTTCGCGATGACATGACGGCGCTGCGCGCTCCGGCCGGAATCTCCGCCGCGAACGCCGCGCTGTTCGACGCGTTTGCGGCGCAGCTTGCGACGCGAACACCGCACACACGCGCAGCCTATCTGCGCGACGTGGCGCAATTGTTGACGCTGGCGGATCCGACGCCGATGGCGCGTGTCGACCGTGCGCATCTGATGCGCTTTGTCGGCGTGCTGCACGCCCGCGGTCTGTCCGGCAGGAGTCTCGCGCGAACGTTATCGGCGTGGCGAGCGTTTTATCGCTTCCTGGCCGAGCACGATCGCTCGCTCGCCGAGGATCCGAGCGCCGGAATCAAGGCGCCGAAGTCGCCACGACGATTGCCCGCTGCGCTGTCGCCCGACGAAGCGGCGCGTCTCGTCACGATCGACGGCGACGACCCGCTGACGTTGCGCGATCGCGCGCTGTTCGAACTCGCGTATTC
>JAICVH010000303.1 GCA_025935435.1 Burkholderiales bacterium | reverse complement strand
GCACCGAGCTGCTCGAATTCCTGCCGCCAGCTCGCCGGGAAATTGCGGTTGAGATCGAGGCGTTGCCGCGGCCGCTTGACCTTGAGCGTGTGACCGTCCCAGCCGTCGTAGCGACCTTCCGGCACGATCCGATAGTACGTACCACCCGTTTCGATCGGATCGCGTCGGACCATCAGCGCAGGTTCGGCCGGATGGGGTTTCCAGAGGCCGTTCGGGTCTTCGATGCGCATCTGCAGGATGCGGCCGTCGCCATCGATGTCCTCGACGACGAGTCCCTCGTCGTCTTCCTCGTCGAACGGGTACGGACGCGTGCTCGAGCGCACCCACTTAGGTCGATCCGCGAGCGCCCATTCGGCGCCGTCCGGGTTGATGCGCGGACATAGATAGAACGCGCGCGTGTCGAGCGCACGGGTGACCTCGTCGTCCTTGCCGTACTGCGTGACGAGCGTCTGCAGGAAATGCAGCGCGGCCGCCGACGCCGCAACCTCCGTCGAATGAATGTTGCCGTCGACCCAGAACGCCGGCTTCTCGTGCGCGGGACCGGTAGCGGCGTTCGTCACCGTGAGCACCCAGATCTCGCGCCCCTCGTGGCTCTTGCCGATCGCTTCGATGGCGACCAGCGCTGGGTATTCGCGCGCAAATGCGTGCGACAGCTCGGTCAGTTCGGCATAGCGATGGAAGCGGTCGAACGTGAGGTTCGGCATCAAGTGAAACCAAACGGACCGCAATCCGTTCGGAAGGCGCATGCGGGCGCTTGCATCTTACGTCACGTCAAGCGGACGTCGGCCGAGCGCGCCCTTGTACCGTATATTCATGCGGTATGTCGGCCGACCTCGTCCCCGCCTACGCCGAGCTGCACTGCCTGTCGAACTTCTCGTTCCTGCGCGGTGCATCGCACCCCGAAGAACTGGTAGAGCGTGCAAAGACGCAGGGTTACACAGCCCTTGCGCTGACCGACGAATGCACGCTCGCCGGCGCCGTGCGTGCGCACCTGGCGGCGCGGGACGCACGGCTGCCCCTCATCATCGGCAGCGAATTCACGCTGACCGATGGGTTGAAGCTCGTGCTGCTTGCGACAGATCGCCAGAACTATGGTGATCTCGCGCAACTCATCACCTGCGGGCGGCGGCACGCGGCCAAGGGTCGCTATTGCATCACGCGCAATGACGTCGCCTCCATTGCGGCGAACTGCCTCGCGCTGTGGCTTCCTGCGCTGGACCTCGAGACGCAGATCGTCGATGGCACGCTTGCTCGGGATGCCGCCTTCTTTCGCGACGTCTTCGCTGAAAAGGCGTGGATCGGCGTCGAGCTGCTGACGCAGGCCGGTGATGCATCGCGACTTGCGCAAGCGACGGCGCTGTCGAAGGCAAGCGGATTGCCGCTCGCAGCTGCGGGCGATGTACACATGCACGTCCGTGCCCGCCGCGCGTTGCAGGACACCCTGACAGCGACCCGGCTGAAGACGGCGCTCGCGCATTGCGGACATGCGCTGTACCCGAACGGCGAGCGGCATCTGCGCTCGCGTGCGCGCCTTGCGGGCGTCTATCCGCCGGCGTTGCTCGAGGAGACGGTGAAGATCGCCGAGCGCTGCCGTTTCTCGCTCGATGAATTGCGCTACGAGTATCCGGAGGAGATCGTACCGGCGGATGAGACGGCGACGACCTGGCTGCGCAAACTGGTCGAGCGCGGGCTTGCGCAGCGCTACCACCAAACGTCGAGTCCGAGCCTGCTTGCAGGCGACAGCACGTTTCGCTGCACGACGGTACCGGTGCATGTGCGCACGCTGATCGAGCACGAGCTCGCGTTGATCGCCGAGCTCAAGTACGAGCCGTATTTCCTCACCGTCCAGGACATCGTCGCGTTCGCGCGCTCGAAGGACATCCTCTGCCAGGGTCGCGGGTCGGCCGCCAACTCCGCCGTCTGCTACGCACTGTTCATCACCGAGGTCGATCCGGCACGAAGCGCGATGCTGTTCGAGCGGTTCATCAGCAAGGAGCGCAACGAACCGCCCGACATCGACGTCGACTTCGAGCATCAGCGGCGCGAGGAAGTGATGCAGTATGTCTACGGCAAGTACGGCCGCGATCGGGCGGCGCTCGCCGCGACGCTCATCACCTACCGGCCGAAGAGCGCCGTGCGAGACGTCGGTCGAGCGTTTGGTCTCGATCTTGCGCAGCTCGATCGCCTGGCGGGCGTCTTCGCGTGGTGGGACGGCCGCGCGATCCACCGCGATCGCATTCGCGAAGCGGGCTTCGATCCGGACAATCCGGTGATCCGCCGCGTGATCACGCTCGCCGGTCATCTGCTCGGCTTCCCGCGGCATCTGTCGCAGCACGTCGGTGGCTTCGTCATCGCGCGCGGCTTGCTCGAGCGGATGGTGCCGGTCGAAAACGCCGCGATGCCCGACCGCACGGTGATCCAGTGGGACAAGGACGATCTCGACGCAATGGGCCTGCTCAAGGTCGACTGTCTCGCGCTCGGCATGCTGTCGGCGATCCGTCGGGCGCTCGACCTGGTCTCCGCACGGCGCGACGCGCCCATGCGCATGCAGGACATTCCTGCCGAGGATCCCGTTGTCTACGCGATGATCCAGAACGCCGACACGATCGGCGTGTTCCAGATCGAATCGCGCGCGCAGCAGTCGATGCTGCCGCGATTGAAGCCGCAGACGTTCTACGATCTCGTCATCGAAGTGGCCATCGTGCGGCCGGGGCCGATCCAGGGCGGCATGGTGCACCCGTATCTCAAGCGGCGACAGGGCCTCGAGCCGGTCACCTATCCGAGCGACGCAGTGAAGGGCGTGCTCCAGCGCACGCTTGGCGTTCCGATCTTCCAGGAACAGGTGATGCAGCTTGCGATCGTCGCGGCCGGCTTCACGCCGGGTGAAGCCGATCGACTGCGGCGCTCGATGGCGGCGTGGCGCCGCAAGGGCGGACTCGAAGTCTTCGAGCAGCGTCTCGTCGATGGCATGAGTGCGCGCGGCTACGACGAGGCGTTCGCGCGTCAGATCTACCAGCAGATCTGCGGCTTCGGCGAGTATGGCTTTCCCGAGTCGCACGCGGCGTCGTTCGCGCTGCTGGTCTATGTGTCGTCATGGCTCAAGCATTACGAGCCGGCAGCGTTCTGCGCGGCGCTCCTCAATTCGCAGCCGATGGGATTTTATGCGCCGGCGCAACTCGTCGCCGATGCGCGGCGCCACGGCGTCGCGGTGTTGCCGCCGGACGTCACGGTGAGCACGTGGGACTGCACGCTCGAGGAAGCAGCGGATTCGACTTCGGGGTCAGACTCGAGTTTTGCCACAACCCGTGACCAAGCAAGGGACTCGCAACAAAAGTCGAGTCTGACCCCGCTTTCCGCCACCGCCGTCGCGAAACAAAAGTCGAGTCTGACCCCACTTTCTGGCCCCGCCCTTCGTCTCGGCCTGCGGCTCGTCCGCGGGCTGACCGAAGCCGGCGCTGCGCGCATCGTCGCTGCGCGCGCCGAGCGCGCGTTTTCAAACGTTGCCGACCTCGCGCATCGCGCGCATCTCGACCAGCGCGACCTGACAGCGCTTGCCGACGGCGATGCACTTGCGTCGCTCGCCGGTCACCGTCACGGCGCGACATGGGAGGTCGCCGGCATCGAGCGCTTGCCCGCGCTGCTCGCCGGCAGTGCCTTCGACGAAGGATCGCCGATGCTGCCGGCGCCCACCGAAGGCCAGGACATCGTCGCCGATTACCGGCGCCTCGGCCTGACGCTCCGACGACACCCGCTCGCATTGCTGCGATCGCATCTCAACGACCGCCGCCTCGTGACCGCCGACGAAATCCGCAACGCGCCGCATGGCCGGCTCGTGCGCACCGCCGGCATCGTCATCGGACGTCAACGGCCAGACACCGCGAGCGGCGTCATCTTCGTCACGCTCGAAGACGAGACCGGCGCAACCAACGTGATCGTGTGGCGCGATCTTTCCGATCGGCAGCGCCGCGAATTGCTCGGCTCACGACTGCTCGGTGTCTACGGCAAAGTCGAGCGCGAAGGCAGCGTCGTGCACGTGCTCGCCCGCAGACTCGTCGATATGACGCCGCTGCTCGGAACTTTGCCGACGCGGTCGCGCGATTTC
>JAICVH010000617.1 GCA_025935435.1 Burkholderiales bacterium | reverse complement strand
GGGCTGCCCTTCAGGATGTCGTAACCCATGCGCGGGTGATCGCGCATGACGTCGATCTCGGGCGGCGTGAGCGGTCCGTCCTTCAATAGCACCGAATCGGGAATGCCGATCTTGCCGATGTCGTGCATCGGCGCGGCAACCTCCAGCACGTGCACGGTCTCCGTGCCGAGTCCGAGATGCTGGCCGGTCAACGCGGAGTACTTCGCCATCCGCATCAGGTGGTTGCCGGTCGTCTTGTCGCGGAACTCGCCGGCTTTCGCGAGCTTCGCGAGCGTTTCGAGTTCGCGCTCGTGAATTTCGGCGACCGACTTGTCGACCTGGTATTGCAGCACGCGTGCCTGGTCGGACAGCACGATCTTGTGCCGCCGCAGCTCGAGCAGGTTGGCACAGCGCGCACGCGTCTCGTGATCGTCGAGCGGCTTGATCAGGAAATCGGTCGCACCGGCTTCGAGCGCGTCGTAACGGATCTTGCGATCGTCGACGACAGTGATGACGACAATCGGGACGTCGACACAATGCGGTAGCGCGCGCAGCTGCTTGACGAGCTCGATGCCGTCGAACTCCGGCAGCTTGTAGTCGGTGAGCACGATGTCCACGCGATTGTTCCGCGCAAACTCGAGCGCGCGCGATGGCGTGTCGAACAACTCCAGATTGAGCTTGCCATCGATCTGCCGGACGATCTCCGCCAGCAGCAGCCGGCTCGAGAACAGGTCGTCGACAATCAAGACGGTGTTACGTTGGGCACGCGCGAACGCAAGCTCCGATACGACGCCTGTCGCGGCGAGTGCGGGACGTGCCTGTGCGGCCAACATGGGTTCCTCCTGCGTGCGCCCGTGGCGCTTTTAACGGACGCGGGCGATCGGGTCCTTCAAAGCAAGAAGGATGCCTTCACCTATCTGCATTGTGTAGCTTACAACATTCCGCGAAGTCGCGTGCGACCGACGGACGCGCGGCGTAACCCTGTCTCGTAGCTCTTGCCAACCGGAGCCGGCGCGGTCGTTCAGCGCTCGCGTGCTAGCCAGACGATCTCGGCCATTCAACCGTTGCTTCGGCGATGGCCGCAGGCGGCGCTCCGTGTGCCGCGTCGCGTCCTAGAGTGACTCCTGGGGCTGTGGGAGGCTGTCGACGAAGCGAACGATCGCGTCGGTCACGGTCGCGGGCTGATCGCGCTGCGGCGAATGGCGGCAGTCGGCCAGTTTCAGGTAATCGAAGCTTGCCGCCTCAGTGGCGTGCTGCGCGATCACGTCGATTTGTGCAGAGGTGCTGTATTCGTCGTCGTCGCCGAGGATCGCCAGGATCGGACAACGGATACCGGCGAGGTCGTCGCGGATCGACCACGATGCGAACTCCGGGTGCAGCCAGATATCGTTCCATCCAAAGAACACGCCATCGACGTCATCGTGGTGTCGCGCGAGTTTGGCGCGCAGGTCGGTCGTCGCATAGAGCGTTTTTGCGCGTCGGATGCTGTCGAGGTTGAAGGGTTCGACGAACGTGAGCGGCGCCATCGCGACGACGCCCGCGACGTCCGAGCCGGGCGCGCCCGCGTGAATCAGCGCCATCGACGCGCCGGTCGAATGCCCGACCAGCACCGGGCCGACGATATCGAGCGCGGCACGCAACGTCGGGAACAGTTCCAGCGCCTCTTCATGCATGAAGCGGGGTGTGTACGGCGCGAGCCGCCGTGTCGAGCGTCCGAATCCGTAGCGCGAGTACACGATGGTCCGGCAGCCGGTCGCGCGCGCGATCGTCGCCGGAAACTCGCGCCACATCGACACCGAACCCAGCCCTTCGTGCAGGAAGACCAGCGGCGGGCGCTGCACCTGGTGCCCCGGAATGTCGACGTATTCGAGCCGATGGACGCCGACATCAACGAAACGGATCGGCGGATGCAGCGCGAGCGTGCCCGGTTGGTTGTCCATCGTTGGTCGCCGTTCGGCAAAATAATTCATTTTTACGGGCGTCGCAGGCGGTCCAGTACCACAACCTGCTTGACCCGCTCGTCCTGGCGTGTAATATAGTGCAACTCGCTGCGTCAAACCTGCGTTTCCCGTCCGCCGCTCTGCGCCTCGTCGACGTTGGCGGTCGACACCTGAAGCGAGACCCACGACACTTCATACGATAACGTGATCCGCGTTCGCGGAGCGGATGCAGGGCATTCGAGGGAGCGCTGATG
>JAICVH010000005.1 GCA_025935435.1 Burkholderiales bacterium | reverse complement strand
CGGCAGCGGCCCGTTCGAGCTGGCTTATGGCAGCCGTCGCGGCGCGCCGGGTGGAGTGGCGATAGCAACGCGCGTGCCCGGCTACGCCGCGGCCAAACCGATGCCGGCGAACGTCGGCGTCGCCACGCTTGCGAGTGCCCCGTCGATCATCAACGCGAACGCGATGCGCGAACCGCTCGATGTGAAGCGGTGGCTGTTGTGGGGCAGCTTGATCGCCGCGTCGCTCCTGCTCGGCTATATGGCATGGCGCCTTGCGCAGCAGATGAAAAGCGGCCCGGCGCAACCGGCACGCAACGGAGATCGCGACACGAGCACCAGCGTCTGAACCGGCAGCCGACGCGCGCAAATCCGGTGCTATAGTCGCCGCGACCTCAAAGCGCGTCACGCCCATGTCCGGCAACACGTTCGGCAAGTCGTTTTGCGTCACGTCGTTTGGCGAATCGCACGGACCGGCCATCGGCTGCGTTGTCGACGGTTGCCCGCCGGGACTCGCGCTGACCGAAGCCGACATCCAGCACGATCTGGACCGGCGAAAGCCGGGGACGTCACGCCATGTCACGCAGCGGCGCGAACCGGACGCCGTGGAAATCCTCTCCGGCGTCTTCGAAGGTACGACGACGGGGACGCCGATCGCCCTCGTGATTCGCAACGAGGATGCGCGGAGCAAGGATTACGCAACGATTGCGCAGACGTTCCGGCCCGGGCACGCCGACTACACGTACTGGCACAAATACGGCATTCGCGACTATCGGGGCGGCGGTCGTCAGTCCGCGCGCGAGACCGCTGTGCGCGTCGCCGCCGGGGCGATCGCGCGCAAGTGGCTGGGCAATCGCTTCGGCGTTCGCATTCGCGGGCACATGACGCATCTCGGGGAGAACGCGATTGCCTTCGAAGGCTTCGAGCACGTCGATGGCAATCCGTTTTTCGCCGCGAATCAATCGCAGATTGCGACGCTCGAGGCATTCATGGACCGGTTGCGCAAATCGGGCGATTCATGCGGCGCGCGCATCGAGGTGCACGCCAGCAGCGTTCCGGTCGGTCTCGGCGAGCCGGTCTACGACAAGCTCGACGCCGATATCGCCCACGCGATGATGAGCATCAACGCGGTCAAGGGCGTCGAAATCGGCGCCGGCTTCCGGGCGGTCGCGCAGCGCGGCACCGAGCATTCCGACGAAATGGCCGCCGAAGGATTCCTGGGGAATCAGGCGGGCGGCATTCTCGGCGGCATCTCGACCGGGCAGGACATCGTCGTCGCCATCGCAGTCAAGCCGACGTCGTCGATTCGCCTCGACCGGCATTCGATCGACAAGCAGGGCAAGCCCGTGATCGTGAACACGCATGGACGCCACGATCCGTGCGTCGGCATTCGCGCGACACCGATCGCCGAAGCGATGCTCGCGTGCGTGCTGATGGATCACGCGCTACGCCACCGCGCGCAGAACGCGGATGTCGTCGTGGAGACGCCACGGCTTGCCCCGCAGGCGCCCGACGCCGTGCGCCGGCGAATGCAGGGCAGCGCGAGCGTCGACGATCCGGATCCTGACGAAGCGTAACTCGCGGTCGGCGCAAAAGTCGCGCCGCACCGGCTGATCGTGATGTCGCGCACGCAGCGCGCGACTTATCGCTCCGACCCCGAAGTCCGAGTCACCGTTGCATCCGCGCGTCCGCGCGCGAACGCGATCTGCACCTCGTCGCCGGTACGTACTTGCTGCGCATCGCTGACGACGTCTCCTCCATGCGCAGTGACGATCGCATAACCGCGGTCGAGCACCGCTGCGGGATTCAGCAACGCGAGTGCGCCGCCCAGTCGCTCGCACGCGACCGTGGCGCGCGCAAGACGCTCGCGGCCGGCGCGCGCAAGCCCGCGCCGTGTCGCCGCGAGCTGCGCAGACTGCGGCAACGGGGCGCGCAGTTCCCGCGCGAGGCGTCCGCGCAACGCCGCCGTCTGCTGGCGGGCGGCCATCCGTTGTTGCGCGAAGGCGCGCGCGAGACGCTGACCCAGTCGCCGTGCGCGTGCAGCCTGCTCGGCAAGTCGTGCGGCCGGATGGACGAGCCTGCGCGCGATGCCATCGACGCGCTGCGCGCGGCTCGATGCCTGATGGGACACCGCGCGCGCCAGACGGCGCCGCAGATCGGCGACGCGTTGTGCGAGCGCCCGGCGTTCGGGCACTGCGATTGCGGCGGCGCCCGTCGGCGTCGGCGCGCGCACGTCGGCGACGAAATCGCAGATCGAAAAGTCGGTTTCATGACCGACGCCGGAGACGATCGGCAGCCGCGATTCGTACACGGCGCGCGCAACGATCTGCTCGTTGAACGCCCACAGATCCTCGAGCGAGCCGCCACCGCGGCAGACGATCAGTAGATCGACCTGTGCATGCCGGTTCGCGAGCCGGATCGCCGCGGCGATTTCGCCGGCGGCGGCGCCGCCCTGGACCGCCGCCGGATACACGATGACGCCGACCGACGGATTCCTCCGCGCGAGCGTCGTCAACACATCGCGCAGCGCGGCGGCGCGGCGCGACGTGACGATTCCGATGCGTCGTGGATACGCGGGCAGCGCGCGCTTGCGCGACGTTTCGAACCATCCCGCAGCCGCCAGCGCCTCCTTCCGCTGCAGGAACCGCTCGTACAACGCGCCGAGTCCGGCAAGGCGAATCGAATCGACGTTCAGCTGGAATTCGCCACGCGCCTCGTAAATCGATGGCGTCGCGCGCACTTCGACCGCCAGTCCGTCACGGAGCGTAAAGGCCAGGGCCTGCGCCTTGCTCCGGAAGAAGACGCAGCGAACCTGCGCATGCGCGTCCTTGAGCGTGAAGTACAGGTGTCCCGACGGCGCCCGGCTGCAGCCTGAAATCTCGCCGCCGATCCACAGCAGCCCGAGATTGCGCTCGAGCAGCAGACGCGCCGACTGCACGAAGGCGGACACCCGCATGACCGGCGGCACCGCCCGGCTCGCCGGGCGCTCGGGCGCCGGCGTGCCATTTGGCGCCTGCGAATCAACTGGAGGGGGGTCGGCTTGCCCGGAGCGCTTGCGCTCGTCCGAACCGTCGGGCGGCGCGAACAAGTCGCCGTTGCGCACTGCATCACGAGTCATGGGTGCCGTTCCTGTCGATCTGTGCAACTATGGCGGATTGTTGTCTACACCGCTGCACCTTTGTCCAGGACATTGGGGGCTCCTCGACGCGGTCACGCGGGTCGATGCACTTGTCATCGCAGACGGGGCGTCGCGCGTTGGGAAGCGGATCCCCTGTGGAGCCGAGATGGCAACCGCTTGAAAGGCCAAGTGTTTTTTTTGTGTCGATTTCCGTCTGGCGAGTGAATTCCCAGGCCGGCGGACTACTTAGCGCGCGAATGTACAAGATATGCACACGACTATCCACAGGATTTGTGGACAACGTCACCGCGCGTATCACGGTCACGGCCCGCAAAACGTTGCCTGATGCGGCTTTCGAGGGTATCGACCGTTTTCCCTAGTAAGCGGGCCGATGACGCGACAGTGGCCGGCGGATAAAATTCATCGGCTGATCCTTGTTCATGAACAAAGCGACGCATGTTGCACTGCACTGTCCGGACGCCGCGACGGATCCCGGACGCGCGCCGCACGGCGGCTCGCTTGAACGCCGACCCGCTTCGCCCGTTGAACCCCCTACGTTGGCGGCTTCGAACTTCATCCGGCAGATCGTCGCCGAGGATAACGCCAACGGCACGTATGGCGGACGTGTCGTCACTCGCTTTCCGCCCGAACCCAACGGCTATCTGCATTACGGCCACGCGAAGTCGATCGTCCTGAACTTCGGATTGGCGGCCGAAAACGGCGGCACGTGTCACTTGCGCTTCGATGACACGAACCCGTTGAAGGAAGACGTCGAGTACGAGGATTCGATCGCGGAATCCGTGCGCTGGCTTGGTTACGACTGGGGGGCGCACCGTTATCACGCGTCCGATTATTACGATGTCCTCTATGCGTTCGCCGAATGGTTCGTCGAGCAGGGCCTCGCCTACGTCGACAGCCAGTCGGCCGATGAACTGCGGGCGACCCGCGGCACACTGATGCAACCGGGCGTCGCCGGACCGTTTCGCGACCGTAGTGTCGACGAGAATCTGGATCTGCTGCGACGGATGCGCGCCGGCGAGTTTCCGGATGGCGCGCACGTGCTGCGCCTGCGCATCGACATGGCGAGTCCGAACGTCAACCTGCGCGACCCGGTGATCTACCGCATCCGCCACGCGCGCCATCACCGCACGGGCGACCGATGGTGCATCTATCCGCTCTACGATTACACGCATTGCATTTCCGATGCGCTCGAACGCGTAACGCATTCGCTCTGCACGCTCGAGTTCCAGGATCACCGCCCGCTTTACGATTGGGTAATTGAAAAGCTCGCCGACGGCGGGCGCCTCGAGCGGCCTTTGCCGCACCAATACGAATTCGCGCGGCTCAACCTCACCTACGTCGTGCTCTCGAAGCGAAAACTGTTGCAGCTCGTCGACGAGGGCCACGTCGACGGCTGGGATGATCCGCGGATGCCGACGCTGGTCGGTGCCCGGCGGCGCGGGTTCACACCGGCCGGATTCCGCATGTTCGCGGAACGCATCGGAGTGTCGAAATCCGATTCGTGGATCGACATGAGCGTGCTCGAGGAGACGATGCGCGACGACCTCAACGCGTCGACCGAGCGCCGGATGGCAGTCCTCGATCCGATCCGTCTCGTCATCGAAAATTATCCGGACGCTGCAAGCGAGGAATGCTTCGCACCGAACCATCCGCAGCAACCGGAGCGTGGTCGCCGTGCACTGCCGTTCTCGCGTGAACTGTGGATCGAGCGCGACGATTTCTCGGAGACGCCTCCGAAGGGCTATTTCCGTCTGTCGCCAGGTACCGAGGTGCGCCTGCGCTATGCGTACATCGTCCGCTGCACCGGCTTCGACAAGGACTCCGACGGCAACGTGACGGTCGTGCGGTGCACCTACGACGCGGCGACGCGCAGCGGGACCGCCGGCGCCGACGCCCGCAAGGTGAAGGGCAACATTCACTGGCTATCGGTCGCACATGCGAAGCGTGCCGAGGTGCGGCTGTACGATCGCCTGTTCAGCGTGCCTTTCCCGGGGGCGCGCACACCCAGCGGCGACGCGGCGGCGGACGGTGAGCCGGCGCCTCTGCACGTCGTGGCAGTTGCCGGTGACGACGGCGAGGCGAGCGACGACCGCGAGCGCTCGTTCCTTGACGATCTAAACCCTGCATCCAAGCGCGTGATCGACGCATTCGTCGAGCCGTCGCTCGCGGCGGCTGTCCCCGAAGCGCGCGTGCAGTTCGAGCGTCACGGTTATTTCGTCGCCGATCTCGTCGATCACCGCGCCGAGCGGCCCGTTTTCAATCGAACGGTGACGCTGCGCGACTCATGGACCCGCAAAAGCCCTTGATCCGGCGCTGAGTGGCGAGCGGGATGAGCCGCTTGTGTTGGCGGGGTCGAGCGCTAATATTGGGATCACGACCAACATCGGGTGACCCATGAAACGAATCATCCTGTTCCTCGCCACCAACCTCGCCGTCGTTCTGGTGCTGTCGGTCGTGCTGAAGCTCTTCGGCCTCGACCGCGCGCTGGACGCGCAGGGGTTCGCGTACGGGCAACTGCTGGTCTTTTCCGTCGTCGTCGGCTTTACCGGGGCGATCATCTCGCTGTTGATGTCGAAGACGATCGCCAAGTGGTCGACCGGCGCGCATGTGATCCAGTCGCCTTCGAACGAGGCGGAAGCGTGGCTGGTCGAGACGATACGCAAGCTTGCGACCGCGGCCAGCATCGGCATGCCGGAAGTCGCGATCTACGAAGGCGAGCCGAACGCATTTGCAACCGGCGCGTTCCGCAACTCGGCGCTCGTGGCGGTATCGACGGGCCTGCTGCAATCGATGAACAAGGAAGAGGTCGAGGCGGTGCTCGGCCACGAGATCTCGCACGTTGCGAACGGCGACATGGTGACGCTTACGTTGATCCAGGGCGTCGTCAACACGTTCGTCATTTTCCTGTCGCGCATCGTGGGCTCGATCGTCGACCGGACCGTCTTTCGCACCGAACGCGGCACGGGACCTGGGTATTTCATCACTGTCGTCGTGTGCCAGATCGTGTTCGGCTTCCTGGCGAGCATGATCGTCGCGTGGTTCTCGCGTCACCGCGAATTTCGCGCCGATGCCGGCAGCGCGCGGCTGCTCGGCCCGCGGCCGATGATAAATGCGTTGCGGCGGCTAGGCGGCCTTGCGCCCGGGCAGTTGCCGCAGGCGCTGCAGGCGTCCGGCATTTCGGGCGGCGGTGGAATGATGGCGCTGTTCGCGTCGCATCCGCCGATCGAGCAGCGCATCGCAGCGCTGCAGGCCGTTCCGGCGGCGCGCTGACCGATGCGCTACAAGATCGAAGTGCAGGACGAAACGGGCATCTGGAGCGACGTCCGTGGTGACGACGGCGCGATCCTGATCTACGACGAAGAGAGCGCCGCGCGCGCGGCGCTCGCGGAGAAGTTCCCCGTCCTCGTCCAGATGGAAAAGTACGCCGGCGGCAAACGCACCCGGGTCATCCGGATCATCGAGGACGAAGATTGATACTCGCGTAACGGGCCAAAGTTTCGCTCGCAGATACGGCCGAAAGTTTCGGTCGCGGTAAGGGCCGAATTGTGTCTGCGCCAGTGGCTACGTTGTAACGGCGTGCCCCATGCCGCTCCCACGATACTTTCGGCCGGGAAGCCACCGCAATCGGCTCGGGGCGGCCCGTCGCCGATTGCGCGGTAAAGCCGGAGCGCGCCGATCGGCTCGCTGCGCTCGCCGCTCAGAAGCGCGCGCGTGCGCACTGAATGCTTACTCGACCGATGTTCTAGGCGTCGAGCGCTAGGCGCTCTAGTCGCCGCGCAACACTCCTTGGCGAAATGCGCTCGTTACCAGCCAGTGCGGCAAACGCATCTGCGTCAATTCGGCCTGGGACCGATGCGCAGATGACTTAATGCTTGCCGAACGAAGACTTCAGAGGAGGCAGGCAGCGCGCACACGCGCGTGACCGAGCGGCGAGCGGAGCGAGTTCGAGCGACGCGCTAGCCGCAGTTCGGCGCGGAAAGCGACGGGCCGTCCCGAGCTTTCCGCGCCGGCATCCCGGGCCAAAGTATCGTGGGAGCGGCATGTGGCACATCGTGGCATTGCAGCCACCGGCCAGAACAAAACACTGCCTTTACCGCGACCGAAACTTTGGCCCGTTCATGCGTTACTTTGGTCCGTTTACTCGTTACTTCAGGTGATTCGATACGAGCTTCGTCATTTCGAACATCGACACCTTGCTCTTGCCGCCGAATACGGCGCGCAGCTTTTCGTCGGCGTTGATCAGGCGCCTGTTCACGGCGTCCTGAAGCTTGTTCTTCTTGATGTAGTCCCAGATCTTCTTCGTCACTTCGGTGCGCGGCATCGGCATGCCACCGACGACGGCGGCGAGCACCGTGGAGGGCTGCATGGCCTTCATGAACGCTGCATTCGGCTTGCGTTTGGTCGCTGACTTTTTGGCGGCGGGTTTCCTGGCAGTGCTCTTCTTGGCGGCGGGTTTCTTGGCCGCGCTTTTCTTTGCTGCCGGCTTCTTCGCTGCACCCTTCTTCGTCGCGGACTTCTTCGCCGCGGACTTCTTCGCGGCTTTCTTGGCAGTAGCCATGTTTCTCCTTCCTGTCGGTTGTGCGGGGCGGACTACTCGCTTTTGTGTCCTGAAGGTCGGCCTTCCTGTGTAACGACCCGACGCTCCATCGGCGGCGACTATACCGCATTTTCCCAGTGCAGGAAGCGTTTCCCAGAGGGAAATTGGTGCTCCGGACGCAGGTGTTGCAGGCGTGCGATACGACGTGCGCATTTCGTGCGTCGAGCGTCCCTCGCGGCGCCAAAACGCGCAAGCGCCGCAGTGCGCAGGGTAAAATGGCGCGTCTTTTCCAACGGCCGATGTCCGCTTCCGTTACCGACCTCACGCAGTTGCGCGTCGACTACAAGCACGCCGCTCTCGGCGAGCGCGACGCCGCACCCGATCCCTTCGATCAATTCGCCCGCTGGTTCGACGAGGCCGTCGCCGCGTCGCTTCCCGAGCCCAATGCGATGACGCTCGCGACGGTCGACGCAACGGGCCGCCCCGCGGCGCGCATCGTGCTCCTCAAGAGCGTGGACGCACGCGGCCTCGTTTTCCATACGAACTACGCCAGCCGCAAGGGCAGCGAGGTCGATGCGGATCCGCGTGTCGCGCTGCTGTTCTTCTGGGCAGAACTCGAGCGTCAGGTGCGAATTGAAGGGACGGCCGAACGCGTGAGTGCCGCCGAGTCAGATGCCTACTTCGCCGCGCGGCCGCGCGGCTCGCAGATTTCCGCCTGGGCGTCGCCGCAAAGCGCGCCGGTGCCCGATCGGGCATGGCTCGAGGCGCAGGTGGCCGCCGTGCAGGCGCGGTTTGCGTCGGACGTGCCTCGTCCCGGTAACTGGGGCGGCATCCGCGTGGTGCCGAGACGGTTCGAGTTCTGGCAGGGTCGCGAATCGCGCCTCCACGATCGGCTCGTCTGGACCCGCGAAGGCGATCATTGGACGATTGGCCGCCTTGCGCCGTGATGCGCCCATGCGCACCTGTGGCGGACGACGCCGGTCGATCATGCGGGCGCGCCGCATGACGGAGGCACGCATTTGATCCGCTCGCGGTTTCGCGCATCGCCGTTTGCCGTGCTGATCGCGTTGGGTATTTCGAATCACCTCGTGCTGACCGGATCGCGCGTCGTCGTTTCGCTCGATGCGCTGTCGCTTGGCGCCAATGCTGCGACCGTCGGCGGTCTGCTCGCCCTGTTTGCGCTGTTGCCGATGTTCTTCGCGATTCCCGCGGGCCGCCTGGCGGACCGCATCGGCGTGCGGCGTCCGATGCTCGCCGGTTCCATCGGGATGGCCGCAAGTGCCGTCATTGCGACGTTGTTCCCCGGGTTGCCGGCCCTCTTCATCACGGCGATGCTCTCGGGCCTGTCGTTCATGGCGTTTCAGGTCGCCGCCCAGTACGCAACGGGCGAAATGGGCGGTCCGGCTGCGCGCAGCCGCAACTTCGGCTTGCTCGCGCTCGGCTATTCGACGTCGTCGATCGCCGGGCCGCTGATCGCCGGTTTCATGATCGATCATGCGGGTTTCCGCGCGGCGTTCGCGGTACTCGCATTGATGCCGCTGCTGCCGATTGCCGTGCTCGCGGGCAATCGCGTCCCGTTGCCGGGACCTCATCCGGCACACAACTCGCATCCACACGCGCGAACGCTCGACCTGATCGCCGACGGCAATCTGCGTCGCGTTTTCCTGATCAACGGCATGATCGCACTGGCATGGGAGCTGCACACGCTGTTCGTGCCGATCTACGGCAATGCGATCGGGCTGTCGGCGTCGAAGATCGGCGTCATCCTTGCAGCGTTTGCCGCGGCGACCTTCACGGTCCGGCTGTCGATGCCGTTGATCGCCGCGCGCATTCCCGAGCATCGCGTGCTGACGGCGGCGCTCTACCTCGCGGCGATCGTGTACCTGGCGATTCCGTTCTCGCGCAGCCTCGCGGCGCTGATGCCCTTGTCGTTCTGCCTCGGGCTCGCGCTCGGCGTCGGGCAGCCGATGGTAATGTCGCTGCTGCACAGCCTGGCGCCGCCGGGAAGGATGGGCGAAGCGGCCGGCGTGCGCATGTCGCTGATGAACTCGATGGCGGTCGCCGTGCCGCTGGTGTTCGGCGCGGTCGGTGGATCGATCGGCCTGTCGCCGGTGCTGTGGTCGGTCGGCGTATTCCTCGGAATGGGAGGATGGTTGACGCGTCGGGACTAGAGCGCCATCAACCGGGTTGTAAGCGAATGTGCGGGGGTCGCGTCGACTCGCTTCCTCGATACTCAGCTTCGATCCAGTGTCCTTGATTCCCGCTCCCCGGACTTCAGCCGGTCCCTGAACGCCTTTCTGAATTTCGCCACCTTTGGTGCGACGACATACGCGCAATACGGCTGGTTACCGTTGCGCGAGAAATAGTCCTGGTGATAGGTCTCGGCGGCGTAGAAGTGCGCCGGGCCGGCGATTTCGGTGACGACCGGATCGCGCCACAGTCCCTGCGCGCTCAACTCCGCGACGACCGCCTCCGCGTCTGCACGCTCCTCGGGGGAATCACAGAAGATCACCGAGCGGTATTGCGTTCCCACGTCGTTGCCCTGCCGATCGCGCGTCGTCGGATCGTGAATCGTGAAGAACACGCGCAGCAGGTCGCGATAGCTCAGGACGGACGGGTCGAACGTCACGCGTACGACCTCGGCATGGCCAGTGTCTCCGCCGCACACCGCTTCGTACGTCGGATTTGGCACGCTGCCGCCGGCGTACCCGGATTCCACCGCCTGCACGCCGGTGAGCTCGCGAAATACCGCATCGAGGCACCAGAAACAGCCGCCGCCCAAAATGGCGGTGGCGAGGTCTTTATCGGTCGTCATGGCATTCCCAGGTCGATGAATGTTCGAAGCGGACGGCGAAGCGGTGTCCTGATAGGACGCTGTGTCTCATTTTCCGTTCCACCGGAGAAGCGATAGTCGCGGGCGAGCGAGCCGGGCTTACGCGCCGATCGCGATGCCTGCGAGAATGCGCGAGCCCAACTGCCCGCGGCGCGCGTCGACCGTGAATCCCGTTCGCTTCGTCCAACGCGTCGTCACGCGCCTTCGCGACATCCAGCTTGCGCGGACCGCGGGCAGCCTGTCGTTCACGACGCTCCTCGCGATCGTCCCGGTGATCACGGTGGCGTTCTCGTTCGTCGGGCGTTTCCCGATTCTCGAGGATTCACTCAAGGTCCTCGAGCAGTTCCTGCTGAAGCACATGCTGCCGTTCCCCGGGAGTTCGGGCGAGGTCCGCAGCTACATCACCGGATTCGCCGCGCAGGCGAGCCGCCTCACCGGCGTGTCGATCGCACTGATTGCGGTCACGGCCGCACTCGCGATGGCGACGGTCGAGCGCGAAATCAACGCCATCTGGGGTATCCGCACCTCGCGATCGCTGCCGCGCCGCGCACTCGTCTATGCGCTCGGACTGACTGCGGTACCGGTCTTGATCGGGGCGAGCATGTCGATCACGACGTGGCTCGTCATGCATTCGCTCGCCGCAGTCTCGCTGCGGAAGTCGCTCGGCACGCAGGTCGCGGAAACGTTGCCGTTCCTGTTCGCGACCGCAGGTCTCACCGTGCTCTACAAGGGCGTTCCCGCGCGGCACGTGCGCGCGATTCCCGCGCTGCTCGCAGGGGCGCTCGCCGCGGCCGCACTCGAAGCGGCCAAGCACGGCTTCGGCTGGTATCTCGCGAAAGTGTCGACGTACGAGGCGGTTTACGGTGCGCTCGCCGCGCTGCCGAGCTTTCTCGTGTGGATCTATCTGTGCTGGATCATCATCCTCGCCGGTGCAGGTGTGTGCGCAACGATCATGGAGCCCGGCGGCCGCCGCAGTCGCCGTCAAACAAGGCTCACCGACTGATTGCGCGCGCGGGTTGCTCCGGCACCGCGAGCCACGCTACATTTCAACGGTTACGACGAAGGAGTCACGCGCTGTGTGGTCGCTCATTCAAGCGGCGGGCTGGCCGATCTGGCCGCTCATCATTTCATCGGTCATCGCGCTCGCGCTGATCTTCGAGCGGCTGTGGTCGCTACGCCAAAGCGTCGTCGCGCCCGCCGGCATGGTCGACCACGTGCTGGTCGAATTCCGCCACACGGGCCCGACACAGGATCTGCTCGCACGCACGGCTGAACAGGGGCCGCTCGGACGCATTCTTGCGGCGGGGCTCGCCAACGTGAAGAGTCCGCGTCCGGTGATGAAGGAGGCGATCGAGGAAGTGGGGCGCGTCGTCACGCACGATCTCGAGCGGTTCCTGACCACACTCGGCACGATCGCAGCGATGTCGCCGCTGCTTGGGCTCTTCGGGACCGTCGTCGGCATGATCGAGATTTTCGGCTCGCAGACGGCTTCCGGGTCGAACCCGATCCAGCTCGCGAACGGCATCTCGATCGCGCTCTACAACACGGCGATGGGCCTGATCGTCGCCATCCCGAGCATGATTTTCTACCGACACTTCCGCGCGAAGGTGCACGCGCTCGTCGTCGAGATGGAGCAGCAGGCGATCAAGCTCGTCGATTTCGCTCATAACGAGCGACGATGATCGCAAGCGTACACGTACTGCGCGAGCGATCGGCATGAACCTTCGCGGCGACAACCGGTCGCGGGACGATCCGGAAATCAACTTCATCCCGCTGATCGACGTACTGCTCGTCATCCTGATCTTCCTGATGGTGACGACGACGTACCAGCGGATCGCGGAGTTGCAGATCACGCTGCCGGAAGCGAACGCCGACCCGGCGAAGCAGCGCCCGCGCGAGATCAACGTCGGTCTCGACGCGCAGGGCCGCTACAAGATCGAGCGCGAACCGACGTTCACGTTCACGACGGTCGAAGCGCTCGCCGATTTGCTGAAGCGCGCCGCCGGCGACACGAAGGATCCGATCATCATCATCAACGCCGACGCGCAGGCGACGCACCAGGCGGTCGTGCACGTCATGGAAGCGGCGCGCGCCGCCGGGTTCGTGCATATCACCTTCGCAACGCAGGCATCGCCAACGGCTCCGCGGAAGTGATCGCCTTGGCGTCGCGGCTGACGCGCGCCTGGTATGCGCCGCGCGTAACGGCGCTCGCCAACACCCTGCGGCCGCTGTCGTGGCTGTTCGCAGTGGTGGCCGCCGCGCGTCGCGTCGCGTATCGCAACGGCTGGCTGCGACGCGTACGCCTGCGCGTGCCCGTCATCGTCGTCGGCAACCTGACGGCAGGCGGCGCCGGCAAGACGCCGCTCGTCATTGCGCTGGTCGATGGCCTGCGTGCGCGAGGACGCCATCCCGGCATCGTGAGCCGCGGGTATGGTCGACGCACGCGGGACACGCGCGCCGTACGCATCGACGATGATCCCGATGTTACCGGCGACGAACCGTTGTTGCTCGCAGCCACCGGCGCACCGGTGTTCGTCGGTACCGACCGGGTGGCGGCCGCGCAGGCGTTGCTCGCCGCCCATCCGGACGTCGATGTGATCGTCGCCGACGACGGCCTCCAGCACTACGCTCTTGCACGCGACGTCGAGATCGCAGTGATCGACAGCGCACGCAGGCTCGGCAACGGCCTGCTGCTTCCCGCGGGGCCGCTGCGCGAACCGCCGTCGCGGCTCGCGAGTGTGGACGCGATCGTGACGTTCCACGCCGACGCCCGGGTACCCGTACCCGGCACGCCGCGCGAGTCCGAGATGCGCTACGAGCCGCAGGCGTGGCGCAATGTGGCCGATGCGACGCGCGTATTCGACGAGGCGTTGCTTCGCGACGCGACGACGGTTGCCATCGCCGGCATCGCGGATCCCGAGCGTTTCTTCGGTACGCTCCGCGCAAGCGGCTTCACCGGCGCGACGCATGCATTTCCGGATCATCACCGCTATGCGCGAGATGATCTCGCCTATCCGCGCGCGCGTGCCGTGCTGATGACGGAAAAGGACGCGGTAAAATGCCGGGCCTTCGCAGACGCGCGCATGTGGATGCTGCCGGTCATTGCACGCATCGACGCGCGTCTCGTCGACACGGTGATGGAGAAAGTCGATGGATCCGAAGCTGCTCGAAATGCTCGTGTGCCCGGTCACCAAGGGACCGCTGATCCTGGATCGCGCACGCAATGAACTGGTGTCGCGGTCGGCGCGCCTCGCGTATCCGATCCGCGACGGCATCCCGGTGATGCTCGAAGAGGAAGCGCGCAAGCTGTCGCCGGAAGAATGGGAAGCCCTCGCGAACCCGTGACGGGTGCAGCGGCTTTCCAACGGTGAAGGAACGCCCGAGCGCTGCCGGCTTCGTCGTTCTGATCCCCGCTCGCTACGCGTCTTCGCGTCTGCCGGGCAAGCCGCTCGCGGACATCGGTGGCCGGCCGATGGTCGTGCGCGTCGCCGAACGTGCGCGGCAAAGCGGTGCAACGCGCGTCGTGATTGCGACTGACGATGAGCGCATCGCCGATGCCGCACGCGCGCACGGCGTCGACGTCGTCCTGACGCGCGCGGAGCATCCGACCGGTACCGATCGCCTTGCCGAAGCGGCGGCGCTGCTCGACCTCGCAGATAGCGACATCGTCGTCAACGTCCAGGGCGATGAACCCCTGCTCGATGGCGCGTTGATCGCGCGCGTCGCGCAATTGCTCGCCGAGCGGCCCGACGCCGCGATGGCTACCGCGTGCCATCCGATCGAGGACGCCGACGAGGCGTTCAATCCGAACGTCGTCAAAGTCGTGCTCGACCACGCCGGCTACGCGCTGTACTTCAGCCGCGCGACGATTCCCTGGGCGCGCTCGGGATTCGCCGGTGGCGCACGCGCGATCCCCGCCGGTCTGCCACTGTATCGACACTATGGACTCTACGCGTACCGCGTCGCGTTCCTGCGCACGTTTCCGTCGCTCGCGAGCGCGCCGATCGAACGCTTCGAGGCACTCGAACAGTTGCGCGCGCTCTGGCACGGCTATCGGATCGCCGTCGAGATCACCACGGGCGCGCCCGCGCCTGGCGTCGACACCGAGGACGATCTCGCGCGCGTGCGCAAGCTGCTCGGGTAACATGCGACGCGTGCGACGTGCGCGCAGCCGACGCCAAACGAGCCAACGAGAGCCACTTTGATGCGACTGATCCTGCTGGGGCCGCCCGGCGCGGGCAAGGGCACGCAGGCGGCGTTCATCCGCGACAGGTACTCGATCCCGCAGATCGCGACCGGCGACATGCTGCGCGCGGCGGCGAAGGCAGGCACGCCGCTTGGCGCCGCCGCCAAGCAGGTGATGGATCGCGGTTCGCTGGTGTCCGACGACATCATCATCGGACTCGTCATCGAACGTCTGCGGCAGCCGGATTGCGCGCCGGGCTACCTGTTCGACGGCTTTCCGCGGACGATTCCACAAGCCGATGCGTTGAAGGACGCCAAGATCGGCATCGATTACGTGATCGAGATCGACGTGCCGGATGCGGCGATCGTCGAGCGCATGAGTGGGCGGCGCGTGCACGTGCCATCCGGTCGCACGTATCACGTCAAGTTCAATCCGCCAAAGGTCACGGGCAAGGACGACGTGACGGGCGAACCGCTGATCCAGCGCGTCGACGATCGCGAGGAAACGGTGATGAACCGGCTCGCTGTCTACCATGCGCAGACGGAGCCGCTGGTGACGTATTACGCAAAGTGGGAGGCGCGCGGTGATCCGCAGGCGCCGCGGTATCGGAAAGTGAACGGTCTCGGCACTGTCGAAGGCGTTCGCGACGCGTGCTTCGCCGCGCTGCGCAGCTAAGGGTCTCTTAACAGGCCCTAACGACGGCCGCGCCCGCGCGACGGAGGACGGATTCGACGATGGACAAACGCAACGCGTTCTATGCGCAATCGGGGGGTGTCACTGCCGTCATCAACGCCAGCGCGGCCGGCGTCATCGAGACGGCACGCGCCCATCGGTCGCGGATCGGGCGCGTTTACGCCGGACGTAACGGGATCATCGGAGCGCTCACCGAGGATTTGATCGACACCAGCAGGGAATCGGCGCGTGACATCGCCGCACTGCGACACACGCCCGGTGGTGCGTTCGGGTCATGCCGCTACAAGCTCAAGGGCATCGACGAGAGCCGTGCGCAATACGAGCGATTGATCGACGTATTTCGCGCCCATGACATCGGTTACTTTTTCTACAACGGCGGCAACGATTCGGCGGACACGTGCCTGAAGGTTGCGCAGATCGCGCAAAAGCTCGGCTATCCGCTGACTGCGGTCCACGTGCCGAAGACCGTCGACAACGACCTCGCCGTCACCGACAACTGCCCGGGCTTCGGCTCGGTCGCCAAGTACGTCGCGACGTCGATGCGCGAGGCGGCGTTCGATGTCGCATCGATGGCCAAGACGTCGACGAAGGTGTTCGTCCTGGAAGTGATGGGCCGGCATGCCGGGTGGATCACCGCGGCGGTCGGCATGGCGGAAGACGCGGAGACGCCGATTCCTCTGGTGCTGCTGTTTCCCGAAATTCCGTTCGACGAAACGAAAGTCATGGCTGCCGTGCAGGCGCGTGTCGACAGGTTCGGCTACTGCTGCATCGGCGTGTCCGAGGGTTTGCAGAACGCCGACGGCAAGCTGATGGCCGAGGTTGGAACCCGGGACGCGTTCGGCCACGCGCAACTCGGCGGCGTCGGCCCGCTGATCGCGAGGCTGGTGCAGGAGCGGCTGCGCTACAAGTACCACTGGGCCGTCGCCGACTATTTGCAGCGTGCCGCGCGACACATCGCGTCGAAGACCGATCTCGAGCAGTCGTACGCGGTGGGCAGGGCCGCGGTCAAGCTTGCGCTCGACGGCCACAACGCCGTGATGCCGGCGATCGTGCGCGCATCCGATCGTCCCTACCGGTGGAAGATCGCCATGGCACCGCTTACCGAAGTCGCGAACAAGGAGAAGATGCTGCCGCGCGATTTCATCAGCCGTGACGGGTACGGCATCACGAGCAAGGCTCGCCTGTACCTCGCGCCGCTGATCAACGGCGAAGTGCCACCGCCATTCCGCGACGGCCTGCCGCGGTACGTGCGGCTGCGCAACGTCGCGGTGCAGAAAAAGCTCGCCGCGACGTTCGACATCTGAGCCGCAGAAGTCGATGAACAAGCACGTCGATTACTACTTCACGCCGATATCGCCGTACGTGTATCTCGGTCATGCGCGCTTTGTCGCAATCGCGCGCCGGCATGGCGCGAGCATCGCGGTGAAGCCGATCAACCTGGGGCAGGTCTTTCCCGTGTCGGGCGGATTGCCGCTATCGAAGCGCGCGCCGCAGCGTCAGGCGTATCGGCTCGTCGAGTTGAAACGGTGGTCGCACTTCCTCCAGGTGCCGCTCAACCTGCAACCGGCGCACTTTCCCGTTTCTGCCGATCTCGCCGCGCGGTGGGTCCTGGCTGCGCTCGAGCAAGGCGTCGACGCAGCGCTCGATCTCGCATTCGCGCAAGGGCGCGCCTTGTGGGCCGAGGACAAGGATCTCGCCGATGGCCCGACGCTCGCGGCGATTGCGACGGCGCAACGACTGGATGCCGCCGCACTCGAGGAGCGCGCGAACGCGCCGGACATCGCGATGCGCTATGCGGTGCTCACGCAGGAGGCGATCGATCGCGGCGTGTTCGGGGCTCCCACGTACGTTTGCGGGGGCGAGCTGTTCTGGGGACAGGACCGGCTCGACTTTTTGGACCGCGCGCTGGCAAAATAGCGAGTTTTGGGCGGTCCCGGGGCAGATCCGAGTGCCCTGCCGCCAAAAGCGAACGGCCGGCTGGGGCTTCGTTTGGGTGCACCGAGCGAAGCCTGGCCGCAGCAGCGCTGTCTCGTAGAATGCAGCGCGCTCCGTTCACGATCCATGTCCGGTAAAGGGAGAGTCCGATGTCCAATCCGCTGATCTTCGCGCTCGTCTGCGCGGTTGCAGCGATCGTCTACGGCGCGGTTTCGATTCGATGGGTCCT
>JAICVH010000124.1 GCA_025935435.1 Burkholderiales bacterium | reverse complement strand
GAAGGCACCCGGCAGTTCGGAAGTGCTTGCCACCTGCAGGCGAGACGAGCCGCCGGCATGGTCGCACCAGGCGCCGTCGCCAAGCTGCGCGCGATACAACTCGTCGTGCACGGGGTCGAACACGATACCGATGCGTGCACGACCCTGTTCGACGTAGGCGATCGCGACGTTCCAGTACGGGACGCCGCGCAGGAAGTTGTGCGTCCCGTCGATCGGATCGACGATCCAGCAGCGATCGAGCGGACCGGCGAACAACGCGGCGGTCTCCTCGCCCAAGAATGCATCGCCGGGATATGCGGCCGCAATCTCGCGCCGGGCGAGCGTTTCGACGTCGCGATCGGCGTGGCTCACGAAATCCTGGGGTCCCTTGAGCTCGATGGTGAGGCGTTCGCGGTCCCGCCAATAGCGGTCAGCAAGTGCGCCCGCATGCCGCGCGAGCGATTGCGCGAACGCGTAACGATCATCCATTGACATCTCCGTTGCGAGCGTCACGGCGATGGCCGCCGATCCGGAAACATGAAGACACCGCGCAGGTCAGCGCGATTGCGCACGAACGTCGCGCTCCCATTTTTCGATCAACCGTTTGCGTTCGACGGCCGTATCGAACTTGCCCGCATCGAGCGGTGCCAGCGTAATCGACGTCCAGTACGCCGCTGTCGCCGGAGCAGGTACGCCCGGGTTCGCCGGGACCTGCAGGTAGCCGAGATCCGCCGCAATGCGTTGTGCGGCCGGGGTAAGCGCCCAATCATAGAAGCGCTTCGCCTCGTTGGCGTGAGGTGCACCTCGCACGAGACTCATGGCATCGACCTGATAACCCGCCCCTTCACACGGAACGACGCTGGTGACGGGGAAGCCGTTCGTCACTTCAGCGGCCGCGTCATGCAGCATGGTGACGGCGATCGTCGTCTCACCGCGCGCAAGCGCCCGGATCGGGCCGATGCCGGTGCGCTGGTACGCTTTCACGTTCGCGTGCATGCCGCGCAACAGCTCGAATGCACGCTCCTCGCCGAAGATCTGCACGAGCGACGCGAGCATCAGGTAGGCCGACGACGACGAGATCGGATTCGCAAGCTGCAGCTCGTCGCGATATTCGGGCCGCGCCAGGTCCGTCCAGCATTTCGGCGCGGGCAGTTGCTTGCGCGCGAGTATCCGGGCGTTGTACGCAATCCCGAGTGCCGACGCATTGACTCCGACGCTGTGCCAGTTCGTCTGCTCTGCCTGCCGAACCGCGAACTCGCGCAGCTCGGCGAGCCGCGGCGAGCGGTAGGCGTCGGTCAGCACCGCCGCTGCGGCCTGCGCGTGCACGGCGCCGCCGCCGGCATACCAGACGTCGTGCCGCGGCGCACCCTTCTCCGCCGCGAGCTGCGCCAGTGCGTCGTTGGCATCCTTCAGCGTCATGTTGACCCGGATGCCGGTCTCGTTGTGGAACTGGACGCCAAGCGCCTCGCACCACGTGATCGGCACCCCGCACACGACGTTGACCTCGCCTTGCGCGAACGCCAGCGACGACGACGCAGCAAGCGCGATCGCGCCAAGCCCGCGCGCGAGTTTATGCAGAGCTGAACCTATATCGGAACTCGCCGCGCAGCCAATGAAGCAAGTTCAGAACGACACGACGCGCTTTTCGCGCAGCGATTGTTGCATCGCGAGTGCGATCCGCGTCGCCTCGGTCGCGTCGCGCAGCGTGAGCGGCGGATCGCGGTCGTCGAGCACCGCCTGGACGAATTCGACGTCCTCGCGCAGGAACGCGTCTTCGAACCGCTCGTAGAACGTCGGCGTGCACTCGTGGCGCACGCCGTGCTTGTCCGCGATGACGACATGGTCGAAGCGCCCCTCACCGCCGACGGTGATGCGACCCTCGGTCCCCACGACCTCGGTCAGGCATTCGAACCCGTGCGCCATGATGCGTGACGCCGAGATCACGGCAATTTCCCCGGTCACGAACTCGCAGGTCGCGACGCCGTTGTCGACGTCATCGAATTCGCGCAGGCCTTCGTTCAGCGCGATCATGCCGCTCGCGAACACGCGGGACGGCGCCATCGGCGCGTTCAGCAGCCACCGCGCGGCGTCGATGTCATGCACGCTCATGTCGGCGAAGATGCCGCCGCTCGATTTCGAGTACTTGACGAAGTAACCACTCGGGTCGTGCTTGTCGAGCGTGTGTGAGCGCACGATCAGCGGCCGCCCGATGTGTCCCTGGTGAATGCGCGCATGCGCGTGGCGAAAGCTGGTATCGAAGCGCCGCACGAACCCGATCATCACCTTGAGGTCGGGCTGCAGCGCCGCCTCCGCTTCAACGCGCTGGCACTCCGCGATGTCCAGTGACAGCGGCTTCTCGGAAAACACGTGCTTGCGCGCGCGCAGCGCATCGACGATCTGCTGCGCATGCAGCGTCGTCGGCGTGACGATGAACACCGCTTCGAGATCGGCCTGCGCGAGCATGGCCGCGTACTCCGTATAGCGATGCGCAACGCCAAGGTGGCGTTCCGCCCACGCGAGTTCGTCTGCGCTCGGGTCGCAGGCGGCGACCAGTTCAGCATTCGCGACCGACCGCGCGAGATTCTCCGCGTGGCGGCGGCCCATGCGCCCAAGCCCCGCAATACCGACGCGCAGGCGGTTCATAGCTCGACGATGCGCTGTTCGCGCCACGACGTGGTTGCCGCCTCGGCGAGCGCGAGCGCCTTCACACCATCGTCGATCGACGTGCGCGCACGCGCGCGGCCGGCGAGGACGTCGAAGAAGTGCGCCATTTCGGCCGCATACGCGGCGCGATAGCGTTCGAGGAAAAAGTATTCGGGCTTGTCCGCCGCCACCGCCCCGGATGACCACAGGGTCACTTCGGTCGGCCGATGATTGCCGGCCTGCAGCATGCCCTTGCTGCCGAGCACCTCGAAGCGCTGGTCATACCCGTAGACGGCGCGCCGGATCGTGTTGATCTGCGCAAGGCGCCCGCCGCGCGTGCGGATCGTCACCGCGGTTGCGTCGATGTCACCCGCCGATTCGATCACGCGATCGGTGAGGCAGCTTCCGGTCGCGTACACGGTGGCGGCTTCGTCTTCGAGGATCCAGCGAAACACGTCGAAGTCGTGGATCAGCATGTCCTTGAAGATCCCGCCGGAACGCTTGATGTATTCGACCGGCGGCGCGGCCGGGTCGCGACTGGTGATGATCAGCATTTCCGGCTCGCCGATCTCGCCCTGTGCAATGCGCTCCTTGATGGCGGCGAACGTGGGATCGTAGCGGCGCTGGAAGCCGATCAGGCAGGTGACACCCGCCGACCGAACCGCCTCGGCGCAGCTCCGCGCGCGGTCGAGCGCGAGATCGACCGGCTTTTCACAGAAGATCGCCTTGCGTGCTTTCGCGGCGCGGAGAATCAGGTCGGCGTGGGTATCGGTCGACGACCCGATAACGACGGCGCCGACGCCGGCGTCGTTGAACACGGTCTCCGCATCGGTCGTTTTCGCGCCGTATTGGGCCGCGAGCCTGGTTGCAGCTTGCGCGTCGACGTCGACGACGTATTTGAGCCGCACGCCGGGCTGGCGTGCAACGTTGCCGGCGTGAATCGTGCCGATTCGTCCCGCACCGAACAGTGCGACATCGATCATCGATTGCTCCATCATTGTTTCAGCATCCATTCGTGCACGGGGTCGTTGCGGAAATGCCACTCGCGACGCGGCCCGGCCATGACGTTCAGGTAGTACGACTCGTAGCCGTACGGGACGACAACCGGATGGTAACCGCGCGGCACCATCACGACGTCGTGGTCCTCGACGGCCAGCGACTCGTCGAGCGAGCGGTCGTCGGTGTACACGCGCTGGAACGCAAAACCCTGCGCCGGTTGCAGCCGATGGTAATACGTCTCCTCGAGCGAGCTTTCATCGGGCAGATTGTCGGTATCGTGCTTGTGCGGCGGATAGCTCGATGAATGCCCGCTCGGCGTGCGCACCTCGACCACGAGCAGATGACTTGCAGGTTCCGTCTGCGGCAGGATGTCGCAGACGAACCGCTCGTTCAGTCCGCTGCCGCGCGCGAAACGTTTCATCGTCGAGGGTTCGATCAGGCGCGCCGGAACGTCGCTGCGACCCGGCGCACTCGCAACGCCGATCTCCGCTGCCGTGTGAGCATGCACGTTGATGGCGCCGCCGTCCGGCAAGTACACCGCATACGGTGCGCGGTCGTCGAATACACCGTCGCGCTCGCCGACGTGCTCCCAGCGGTGTTCGTTGCAGTGAATCGACACGGTGCCGCCAAGCACGACAATGCAGACCTCGCTTCCACCGCGGTCCAGCATCATCGATTCGCCGGCACCGAGGCGATGCGCCGAAAAACCGACGTAACGCCAGCCGGCAGACCGTGGTGTCACTTCGACGATATCGCGTCCTTCGCGCCGCGCCTTTACGAGAAGGCTCATCGGTTTCTCCAGTCGATCACAACGCCGCGGATCCGTTACGCACGAGCCGCGACAGATACCGGTATCCCAGTTCAGCGTAGCGGTATGCCGGAGCGACCACCGGATCCTGCTCGGCTTCGACGACCAGCCAGCCACGGTACGCCGCGCGGCGAAGCGTTTCGACGACGCCGCGGAAATCGACAGTGCCGTCGCCGGGCACGGTGAAGGCGCCATTGATCACCGCCTCCAGAAAGCTCCAGTCGCGGTTCCGCGCAAGGGCGATGACCTCGGGCCGCACGTCCTTGCAATGAACGTGGCAGACGCGTTGCACGTACTTGCCGAGCATGTCGACCGGATCGCCGCCGGCGAACGTCATGTGACCGGTGTCGAACAGCAGGCCCATCGCGTCGTCCGTGTTCTCGAGCAGGCGCTCCACGTCGGCCGGCGTTTCGACGTATGCGCCCATGTGGTGGTGATACGCAAGGCACACGCCGTGGTCGAGCGTGTAGCGCGCAAACGCCGTCACGCGCTCGGCGTACTCGCGCCACTGCGTTGCGCGGACCAGTCGTGGGCGCTGATACAGTGGGGCGCGTGTTCCCTGGATGCTGTCGGCGACCTCGCCGTACACCATGACCTTCGCACCACATTCGGCGAGCAGGCGCAGGTGCGGGCCCACCGCCGCGATTTCGGCATCGACATCGCGCTCCGCGAGCCGCCCGGAATACCAGCCGGACACGAGCGCGAGACCATGTCGTTCGAGCACGGCGCGAAGCGCGGCCGCCTCGCGCGGAAACTTGTTGCCGAGTTCGAAGCCGCGGTAACCGATCTGCGCGCCTTCGGCGAGCGCAACGTCGAGCGGCGTTTCTCCGCCGAGCGACGGCAGATCGTCGTTGCTCCACGAGATCGGGTTGATGCCGATCCGCACCTCGAACGCGGGCGTCATGTCAGCGCCGCTGGTTCGCGCGTGGGCGTGCAGCCAACTGCGTCACGGGTTCTGCTGCTGGCGTTCGCGTTCGTAGCGAGCGCGCGCCTCTTGGACCTTTGCGCGCACCGACACCTGCGGTACCGCGACATCCCACCACCAGCCGCCCTCGGTCGTGGTGCGGTTCGGGTCGGTCTCGATCGCGATGACGAACGTCCGGTCCGACGCTCGGGCGCGCACCAGCGCCGATTCGAGCGCCGCGATGTTCGCAACGTTTTCGCCGTGGGCGCCGAGCGCGATCGCATGCGCGGCAAAGTCGATCGCGGGCGGTTCGGGATCGCTTCGCACGCAGTCCTCGAACAGATTGTTGAACGGCGCCCCGCCACACGCCTGTTGCAACCGGTTGATGCATCCGAAACCGTGGTTGTCGAGCACGACGATGACGAGCTTGTGACCGAGCATCACCGACGTGGCGATCTCGGAATTGAGCATCAGGTAGCTGCCGTCCCCGACCAGCACGATGACCTCGCGGTCGGGGTGTGCCATTTTCACGCCGAGCCCGCCGGCGATCTCGTAGCCCATGCACGAATAGCCGTATTCCATGTGATAGCCACCCGGCGTTGCCGTACGCCAGAGCTTGTGCAATTCCGCAGGCAGCGTGCCGGCCGCGCAGACGACGATGTCGTGCGTCGGCGAATCCTTCGACGAGCGCTGCACGGCACCGATGACGTCGCCTTCGTATGCCAACGGTACATCGCGCGCGCCGGTGATGCGCGCGACATCGTCGCGCCACGCGTCGGCCAGTTCCTCGGCACGGCGCGTCCATGACGCATCGGCCGACCAGCCGGCGAGCGCGCTCGACAGCGCCGGCAGCGCGGACGCCGCATCTGCGCACATCGCGACGGCGCGCCATTTCTGCGCGTCGAATCGATTGACGTTGATGCTGACGAGGTGCGCAGCGGAAAACATCGAGTGCGACCCGGTGGTGAAGTCCTGCAGACGCGTACCGATGCCAATGACGACATCGGCGTCACGCGCAAGCGCATTCGCTGCGATCGAACCCGTGACGCCAATCGATCCCTGTTGCAGGCGGTGATCCCACGCCAGCGCGCCCTTGCCGGCCTGCGTCTCAGCAACCGGAATACCGTGTTGTTCCGCGAACGCGCGCAGAGCGTTCGTCGCGCGCGCGTACAGCACGCCTCCGCCGGCGACGATCAACGGTCGCTTCGCTGCGCGCAGCACGTCCGCCGCCGCGGCGAGCTCGGCTGCGATCGGCGGCGGGCCTTCGAAGCGAACCGGTGCCGGCGCGAAAAATTCCGCCGGGTAGTCCCACGCCATCGCCTGCACGTCCTGCGGCAGCGCGAGCGTCGCAGGTCCGCACAGCGCCGGATCGGTCAGCGCGCGCATCGCGCGCGGCAATGCCGTCAGCAACTGTGCGGGATGCGTGATCCGATCGAAATACCGGGATACCGGCCGGAAGCAATCGTTCGCCGACACCGTCCCGTCCTCGAAATCTTCGACCTGCTGCAATACCGGATCGGGAGCACGGGTCACGAAGATATCGCCCGGCAACAGCAACACCGGCAGCCGGTTCACGTGCG
>JAICVH010000750.1 GCA_025935435.1 Burkholderiales bacterium | reverse complement strand
AGGTCGACGTCGCGCTGTTCGATCGCCTGCGCTACAACGCCAAGGCGCTGCGCAAGCCTTCGATCGACGACGAGACGGCGCGCGAAATCATTGCCAGGATGCTCGCGGCGAAGCGTCCGCTGCTGTACGTGGGCGGCGGAATCATGCTCGCGGACGCTACCACCGAGCTGCGCACATTCGTCGATCATCTGCAGATCCCCGTCGCTCACACGCTGATGGGCAAGGGCGCGCTGCCTGATGATCATCCTTTCGTGCTCGGCATGACGGGCTTCTGGGGCACGAAGTTCATCAACGAGCAAACCCGCAGTGCCGATTTGATCCTCGCGCTCGGAACGCGCTTCTCCGAAGCCGATTGCAGCTCGTGGGAGCGCGAATACACGTTCAATTTTCCGCCGACGAAGCTCATTCACATCGACATCGACCCCGCCGAGATCGGCCGCAATTACCCGGTCGACATCGGCGCCGTCGCCGACGTGCGCGAGGCGCTGACGGTGCTGAACCGGGTTGCCCGCACAGTGGTTCCGGACGGGGTTCGCCGTCCGGCGGTGGCCCGCGCGATCGAGGCCGCACGCGACGCCTTCGTGCAATCGAACCGAAAACACGCCGAAAGCGACGCGTATCCGATGCGGCCGGAACGGATCCTGGCTGACGTTCGAGCAGCGCTGCCGCGCGACGCGCTCATCACGACCGACGTGGGCTGGAACAAGAACGGCGTCGGCCAGCAGTTTCCGATCCTCGAGCCGGGAACGATCTTCACACCGGGCGGGTATGCCACGATGGGTTTCGGCGCGCCGGCGGCGCTCGGCGCCAAAGTCGCGCGACCCGACCGTGTCGTCGTTGCGCTCGTCGGTGACGGCGGCTTCGGCCAGAATCCCGCGATGCTCGCGACGGCGTTCGAGGAAGACATCGCCGTCGTCTGGGTGGTCATGAACAACTACGCGTTCGGAACGATCGCGGGATTGGAGAAAGCGCACTACGGCACGACCTACGGCACCGTGTTCGAGAAGAACGGCGTGCCGTACTCACCCGATTACGCGGCGCTCGCGAAGGCCTACGGCGTCGACGGCGTGAAGATCGGTTCGGCGACCGAGTTCAAGCCGGCGCTCGAACGCGCGATCGCCGCCAAGCGGCCCTGCGTGATCGATGTCGTGATGCAGAACGAGCCCGTGCCGACGGCGGGTCACTGGAACATCATGGATATCTATTCGCCGGGGAAGAAAGTCGATCACGTCAGCACGGGCGCCGTGCACGCGTAATCGAACGCATCGTGAGCACGGAGCGCCGTGCACGCATGATCGCAAGCGTGGCGAGCACGGGCGCCGTGCACGCATGATCCCCGATGCGTTGTCCGGGCGGCCCGCCCCTACGGGCGCCCGGCACGCTAACCCTGGTATCCCAGCAGCCGCGGGAGGAACAGCACGAGGTCGGGCACGAACGTGATCAGCGCCAGCGCGGCGATCATCACGGCCAGGAACGGCATCACGTCGCGCACGAGGTCCTTGAGCGGCACGTCGGCGATCTTCACCATCATGAAGAGCAGCAGGCCGTACGGCGGCGTGATCAGTCCGATCATGATGTTGACGACGGCGACGACCCCAAAGT
>JAICVH010000502.1 GCA_025935435.1 Burkholderiales bacterium | reverse complement strand
ATCGTGGACCCGCCCGCATCGGATCGCGCCGATGCCTGGGTGCGCTATGGCCGCGACGGCCGCGCCGTCGGGCGCGGACGCGATGTGCCGGGCCGCTGGCCGGTCGATCCGCACACCGAGATCGTGCTGGCGGCGCGGCACGTGCGCCTCGTGGCGCTGGACCTGCCGCCGATGCCACGCGACCGGCTGACGCAGGCGGCGCGTTACGCGCTCGAAGATCAGCTCGCGAGCGCACCGGACGAATCGTCCATCGCCGTCCAGCGTGCGAACGGTACGGTGCTCGCCGCGATCGCATCGCGCGCGCTGATTCGCGCCCTCGTCAATGGCGGGCGCATCGCGCGTGTGATTCCCGAATCGGCACTCGCACCGATCGGCGACGGATGGACGTGGTACGCATCGGCAGCGGGCGACGGCTTCGTTCGCCGCGATGACGGCAGTACGTTCGCCGTCGGTTCGATCGCAGGTCCGGCACCGAGTGCTTCCGGTCTGCCGCCCGAACTCGCCGTTGCCTTGGCGCAAGCGCAGCGCGCCGGCCACGCACCCGCGATGGTCGACGTCGCGCTGCCAGCCGATGCGGCGAACCTTGCACAGTGGTCGCGCGACACGGGCGTGCGGTTCCGCGGCGCGCCTGCATGGACCTGGGAACAGGCAGACGCGGCAAGCTTTGCGGCGGCGCCCGATTTTGTCGAACGCAACCGCGCAGCCGAAGGCGCGTCGGAACGCTCATCCGTCCTTCAAGGTTTTCGTTCCGCGTTCATCCTGCTTGGAATCGCGCTCGTCATTCATTTCGGCGCATTGTTCGGCCAGTGGGCCTGGCTGCAATTCGCGGAATGGCGCCTGTCGCGCGCATTGATTGCGCAGGCGTCGTCCACCGGCGTTGCCGAGGCCGCAAGCGCCAGCGCCGCCTTCTCGGCGATCAGCCGACGCCACGACGCGGCGCTGCACCGGGCAGGCAAGCCGACGACAAGCGACGCGCTGCCGCTCCTTGCGCGTGCAGCGCCGTCGATTGCGACGTTGCCGCCCGGCACCGTGAAGTCGATGCTTTATGCAAACGATGCGTGGACGCTCGAACTCGCGACCATCGGCACAGACACCCTTTCGGGCGTCACGCAAGCGCTCGATCGCGCCGGGGTCGCCGCCGTATCGGCCGCGGCGGCAGGTGGCACGCGAATGCGGCTCACGCTCGACGCGAGCGCGCGGTGAACAGCGACCGACCGCGTTTGCGATGGGCTGCATGGCGCGATCTGTCTGCGACACGGCAGGCGACCTGGTTTGGCGTGGGGCTCTTCGCCCTTGTCGTTTTCGCCGTTCTCGCAACACCACCACTGATGGCGGCGATCGTTCGCGCCGAGCAGGACGTTGCGCTCGACACGCGACTGCTTGCGATTGCGCGGCAAGCCATTGCCGACGACGAGGCGCTCGCACGGGCGCAAACGCCCACACGCACCGGCGACGTGCGCACAGCGGTCGAGGCGACGCTCGCGCGTCACGGTGTGCGGTCGACAGCGTCCGCGACACCTGCGGCCGACGGGCAGTTTTCTGCCATCGTCGCAGAGACGTCGTTCGACACGCTCGTTCGAGCGCTCGACGGGCTGGCGCGCGACAACGCCGTGCACGTGGTCGAAGCGCGCGTGAATTCGCTCGTGCAGCGCGGCCGTGTTCGCGCCGAGCTCACGTTCGGCCGATGACACTGCGCGAGATCGTGCGCAGTCTCGGCGGACCGCAGCGGCCAGCGGTTTGACGTCATCCGACGGATCGCCCGTCGCGTGGCGCTGGATGCGCCGACTGGCGATGATCGCAATCGTCGTCATCGCCGCGACGCTGCTGGCTCCCGCCGCGGTGCTCGAAGCCCCCCTCGCCGCCCGGACGCAAAACCAGGTCCGACTGATCGAAAGCGGAGGGTTGTGGTGGAAGGGTCAGGGCACACTTGCCCTCGCCGATGGCAGCGTTCGGCTACCGGTCACGTGGCGCGTGGAACTCGTCCCGTTATTGCGCGGCCTGACCGTCACCCACGTCGTCGACGCCAAGAGCCACGCCGCCCTCGCGACGATCATCGCGCAGGCGCAGCAGGTCGACGTGCGCAACGCCCGCGTCCGCGTACCTGCGCAGGTCGTCGGCGCGTTCGACCCACGCCTGCAAGGGATGACCGTGGGTGGCTCGATCGTCGTCGACGCGCCTTCGTTCGGCGCGGGCAAGACAGCGTCCGGGCAACTGCGTGTCGCATGGGAGCGCGCCCGCATCGTGGCGGGTGACACGGTCATCGACCTCGGTACCGTTGCGATGGTCGCAACACCGTCAGGCGATGGATGGGCCGCAACGGTCGGCAACACCGGCGGAGACGTCGCAGTGACCGGTACGCTGAACGCGCGCCGGAATGGTATCGACGTCGCGCTGTCATTGCGGCCGACAGCAGCAACGCCCTCGAGCGTTCGCGAAATGCTGCCGCTACTCGGCAGCCTGGACGGCAGCGGGGCCGTGCGCATCGCCTGGCACCGTGGCCCGCCGCCGTGAACCGCGTGCGCGCAGACGCGCGCCGCGTGGCTCACGTAGCGGCACCCGGAAGTCATGCCGTGCAAACCAACGGGCGCGGCTCGTCACGGGGTGTGCGCGTCGATGGGCTCGATGCGTTGCGTGGCGCCGCCATCGTCGCGATGATCGTTTACCACTTCTGCTTCGATCTGCGCTATTTCGGCGTCACGCATTCCGATTTCGAGCACGACTGGCGCTGGCTCACCGCGCGCACGCTGATCCTTTCGTCGTTTCTGCTGATCGCGGGTGTCAGCATGGTGCTCGCGCGCAGGAATACCGCCGCGGATGCACGATGGT
>JAICVH010000672.1 GCA_025935435.1 Burkholderiales bacterium | reverse complement strand
CCTGGCGAGTACGTGTACCAGGCGAAGAAGAGCGCCGGCGACATTGGGTTCACCTCGACGAACAGCCCCTGACCCGAGCTCGCGGGCTCGTACCAGTTTCCGGAAAGCGAGAAGTCGGAATTCGTCGTTCGCGCGCTGTCGACGGAACACGTGACGTTGCGCGTAAGTCGTGTCAGGGGTATGGAGCCGGTCCGGTTTGATCCGTCCGAAAACGCATAGGTCAACGTCGCCGTATCGCAGGTATCGAATGTGAGCGTCGCGGTACCGACCGCCACGCCCCGCGTTACCGGCCCCGCGTCGAAATTGCCGCCGATGTTCCGGTAGATCGTGAGGGAAGACTGCGATTGTCCGCTTGAGGCCGATCCTCCCAACGTATACCAGCGTTGTGAATTGGTCAGGTAGTCATAGGTGAACCAGCTGGCGAACAGGTACCCATTGCCAGCCCCGTTCATGTCCGGATAGACCTCTATTTCAATGCCCTGTCCCGCGGTCGCCGGCTCGTACCATGAGCCCGACAAACCGTGCTGGTTCACGTCGATCGATGCGGACTGACGCGGAGCGCTATCGAGGTAGGCGGAACGAACGAGGTCGTCGCAGTCAGCGCGACCGTGATCGAAATAGTCGTCGTGATTCACGTCCAGCGTCGATGGCAACCAGGGTTCCGGGCCGCCGTACATCAAATCGATCGGTGTATCGCTGACATGTCCGTCGAGCGTGTGATGCGGTGCGCATAACCCGACGAGGCTCAACACGTGCATCATCTCGTGCACCCACGCGAATTCCCAGTAGCCCGGGGACGCCGTGCCGGTTGCTGCCAGTGCATTCGCGCTACACGGTTCGTACCCCGGAATCGCGCCCTTCAAGAACAGCGCGCCGACGGTTCCTGCCAAGGTGACGGGTGGGTAAGCGGCGCTTGCGCACGCGTAGTTGGATGTGCCGCCGTAGTAGACAAGATTCAGATGGTTGGCCTGCGTCAGTCCGGCGGCGTCCATCGCAGCCTCGATTTCTTCCCGAACGAACGCGCCTGCGGCTGCGATTTGCGCGTCCGTTTTGGACATGCGAAAGAATCCGACGTCCAGATCGCCGTTGTAGGTGTCCACTCGAAACGTGCGGCCACCTGTTTGCAATCGCAGCCAGTTGAGTCCAGCGGAGACCGAATGCGATATGTCGCCGTTCGTATCGAGCGCTTCGTCGAGTCCGTCGCTCGGCAGGACGTACCAAACCTTTATCTGCGGCTGTTCCGAATCGTCCGGCCGGTTTTGCGAAGCGCGCGACAACGACTTGGTACCGACGGCGGCCGCAACATCGGACTCAGTGAGACGCTTGCCATCCTTGGTCATCGTCTCGCCGTACTTCGGCTGGCTGAACGAAGGACCGGGCGGCATCAGGCGGTGTGCACCGCTTTCGGTATACCAGCACGCAAGAACGGCCACGACCGCCATAACCTTGGCGTACTGACGCAGGCAAACGCACGCTGATTGGGTGGTCTTCTCCCTGAATTTCATACAGATCTGCACCGCTCTTCATGTGTCGCCACATTGGAGCCGGCCACGGCCATGCCGGGCAAGGGAAAGAACGCCGAATTGAACGTAGGTGGAACACCGAGCGCGCGCGTGATGGCAGCAGCGTCACGTGAGTGCGCGGCGGGGATACTCGCGCAGCGTCAGGGTCTTGTACTGCTCAGATCGAAGCGCGCCCGCTCAGAAGGACGCGCCGATGACGACACTGCCTTCAAACGCGGGTCTGCTCCGGCGCGCCGCGCTCGTTCTCTCCGACCTTGGGAAGATGCGGCGCGAGAGCGAACGCCAGCGGAAAGATCGTCAGTGCAACGATCGCAGTGGCCGCAGTCGCCCATTGCGGTCCCATCCAGTCACCCACCACGCCGTACAGCACGGGCGAGATCGCACCTG
>JAICVH010000676.1 GCA_025935435.1 Burkholderiales bacterium | reverse complement strand
CGGAGCCCCTTGCAGAAAGTCGATGCACGCGGGGACCGTGACGGACGGCCCATGATCGCCGCCCATTGCATCGACTGCTACGGTGACGGTCATCTCGCGACGATCGAACGCAGTTCGGTCAATGGCGCTGACCGGCCGCGATCGCGTATCCTCGATCGCGTCGCGCGACACTCGAACGAACGCCAGTCACCGTCGCTGTGCGACGATCACTCGTCCGCTTTGGTCCGGACGACTTTCTTGCCGCGGTAGTAACCGCTCGGGCTGATGTGGTGGCGCAGATGGACTTCGCCGCTGACCGGCTCGACGGCGAGCGCCGGCTTCTCGATGAAGTCGTGGGCGCGGTGCATGCCGCGCTTCGACGGCGACTTCTTGTTCTGCTGAACTGCCATCATGCTCTCCTAACGTGTCTTGAACTTCGTCAGCCGGTCAACTCATGCACTTGCGCATGCGCCGTCCGGATGTCTCGGCGCGAACGGCAGCGCCAGCAACAGCTCGTCCTCGACGAGTACCAGTGGCTCCATGGGTGCCGCCGCCAGCACGACTTCGGCGCTGCTATCGGCATCCAGGGCGGCCAGCTCGCGTTCATCGTGTGCGAGCAGCACTTCAGTACGCTGATCGATCGGCCACTCGAAATCATCGAGACAGCGCTGGCAAGTCAGCGGAACCGCACCGGTCACCTCGATTTCGAGTGCCGGGCGCCCAGCGACATCGGCACGACCTTCGATGCGCCAGCCAACGTTTGCGGGTCCCGCGGCCAGTGTGTCCGCGACCCGTGGCAGGCGATGCGCGTCAACGCGGCCTTCGAGGACGCCGCGGTCGCGCGCAAGCCGGAAAGCATCGAGTTTCGGCCCGGAGTGCGCGTGTCGGCTGGGCATGACGTTCGGGGACGGCCCGGCGAACAGCGCGCGTGAAGAGCGCAATGACGACCGGCGAAAAACGTAGAATCATACCGCGTCGGGCGTCAGGTGTCAAAAAATGTCTGCAAAAACAACGGAGAAAACGTGAGGCGGCTGGTGCTCGCGTCGACGTCGCGCTATCGCAGGCAATTGCTCGAACGCCTCGGGCACCCGTTCGACGTTCTCGCGCCGGATATCGATGAAACACCGCTCCCGGGCGAGGTTCCCGCCGCCACCGCGCTCAGGCTCGCGGTCGCCAAGGCTCGCGCCGTGGCCGCGCGCATGGGTGACGCGCTCGTGATCGGTTCCGACCAGGTCGCCGATGCAGACGGCGTCCCCGTGAGCAAGCCGGGCGACCACGCGAGCGCCGTCGCGCAGCTGCGCACACTGTCCGGGCGCACGATCGTGTTCCACACGGCGGTCGCCCTCGTCGACGCAGCGAGCCAGCGTTGCGAAACGCGCCTGGTCGATGTGCGCAGCACGTTCCGGGCGTTATCGCTGGCGGCGATCGAACACTATCTTCTGCGGGAGCAACCGTACGACTGCGCCGGCGCGGTCAAATCGGAGGCGCTCGGCATCGCCCTGTTCGAGCGCATCGAAAGCGATGACCCTACGGCATTGATCGGGCTGCCACTTATTGCGCTGACCGATCTGTTGCTGAACCAGGGCGTCGACGTACTCGTCCGCGATTGCTAAGTGACGGGAACGCTCTACCTGGTGCCGAATCTGCTCGGCGCCGTTTCGCCCTCGACGGTGCTCCCGGCGCGTACGATCGACGTCGCGCGCTCGCTCGGCGACTGGATCGTCGAAACACCCAAGGCCGCGCGTGCGTTTCTGAAAACGCTGGAGGTCCGACGGCCAATCGCAGCGCTGTCGATCACCACGCTCGACGCCGCAACGTCCGCGGCGGCGGTCGAGCAATTGCTCGCGCCGCTCCGGAATGGTCGTGACGCCGGCCTGCTCTCCGACGCGGGCTG
>JAICVH010000249.1 GCA_025935435.1 Burkholderiales bacterium | reverse complement strand
GCCATGGCGGTCAATGACCGAGGCGAATTCCACGTTTTCGGCCCCATTCCCAAGTTCACCGCGCTTTGGTCCGCGGCGGATCAGCCCGGCTGGGGTCTTGCCGTCGAGCATCAGGGAGAACGGATGCTGGCGTTGTGGGCCACGCATGATCAGGGGGGCGACCCCGTCTGGTTTGCCATGCAGGCCACCCGCTGGGACGCCTCGCATCCCGAACAGGCCTCCGGTCGCGGGAATCCGAACCGCTATGTCGGCACCATCTATCGGACCATAGGTGCTGAATTCGGCGGCCTCGATGCTCGAGCACCACCCGCGGACATTGGCTCGGTCAGCCTGGAGTTCTTTCCCAACGAGGCGATCGGCGGTATACGCGTTCAGATGCCGTCGAGCGCTGGACGTACGACAGCCTTTTCAAAGGTCGCCTCTCCGTTTCTCTTCGGCACTCCCGCGCCCGTATGCCTGGATGGCGCGGAAGCAAACTCGGCAACCACAAGGCAGGGTCTGTGGTGGAATGGTGCGGAATCGGGATGGGGGTTGCACATTACCCATCAGGCGGACGATCTCTTCGCGGTCTGGTTCACCTATGATGATCGTGGCAAACCTACGTGGTTCTCGTTCACCGCAAGGCGCGTCACGCAGGACGCGTACGAAGGCGTCGCCTATCGGACCAAAGGACCGCCGTACGACACTGGCATGTACGACGTTCGCGAAGTGGTGAACACGGGAGTCGGTATCGGCCGGTTTACTTTTCGCGACGCCACGCATGGCACGTTCGACTACACCATCAATGGCAAGCGCGGACAAAAGGGAATCGAGCGGCAGATTTTCGGTGCCACTCCGGCGTACTGTCATTGAACCCGGACTCCCGGCAGGCTTCCCCGCGCGTCATCGCGTCGCAGGCACATGCGCGCCCGGCCGTCGCAGCGAGCCTTCTTCGCACGCCCAATTGTGACGCGAGAGGCTTCGTCGCAGCGAAGCCGCCGATCGCTTACTTTCCCGGGTCCTTCACGTTCTCGAACTTGTCGAACTCGATGTTGTAGAGCTGGCCGTTGACCTTCTTCACCTCGCGGATATAAACGGTCTGCACGATATCCCGCGTTTCGGGATCGATCATGATCGGCCCGCGCGGACTCACCAGCTTCATGCCTTTCAATGCCGCGAGGAACTTGTCGGCGTCGGTCGCGCCGCCGGTTTTCTTCAGCGCTTCGGCGATGGCGGCCATGCCGTCGTAACCTGCGCACGCCATGAAGTTCGGGCGGTATTTCGTGCCGTTCACTTCGGCATACGTCTTCACGAACAGCTTGTTCTCGGGCGAGTCGTGCGCCGCCGAATAGTGGAAGCTCGTGATAAGGCCGAGCGTACCGTCGCCCATTGCTTCCAGCACGCCGTCGTCAGTCAGGTCACCCGTTGCAATCAGTTTGACGCCGGACTGTTTCAATCCGCGTTCCTCGTAGCCTTTTATGAAAGCGATCGTCTGGCTACCAGGCGGCAGGAAGACGAAGATCGCATCCGGTTTCGAGTCCTTGATCCGCTGCAAATAGGGCGCGAAATCCGGGTTTTGCAGCGGGGTCCTCACGCTGTCGATGATCTCGCCTCCCCCTCCCTTGAACGTCTTGACGAATTGCACCTCGGAATCGACGCCGGGGCCGTAATCGGACACCAGCGTGTACGCGCGCTTGATGCCGTTCTTCAGCGCCCATTGCGCGATCGGCTGCGTGTCCTGCGGCAGCGTATGCGATAAGCGGACGATATAGGGCGAACGTGTGGTGATCACCGAGGTCGCCGCGTTCATGATCACCATCGCCTTCTTCGCCTCTGCTGAGATGGGCGCGACAGCGAGCGCGTTCGGCGTCAGGCCGAATCCGGCCAGGATGTCGACCTTGTCGCGCGTGATCAGCTCCTGCGCCAGACGCTTGGCGACCTCCGGCGCGGGGCCCGTCGTATCGCGCTGGACGATCTCCACCTTCCGCCCGCCGAACGTCTCACCATGAAGCTTCAGGTACGTCTTCATCCCGTTGACGATCTGCGTGCCGTAGTCGGCGAACGGTCCCGAGAACTCGGCGACCACCCCGATCTTGACGGCCTGCTGCGCCAGTGCCGGCGGCACCGCCAGCACCAAGCCGACGGCCGCAGCGGCGATTCCTTTAAATAGTGTATTTAGCATGTTATTGCTCCTTGTTCATGAATCGCTTGAGATAGCTTGGGCCGGTGCGGCGGGGGCTGCGAGCGTGAATGCTGCGAGCGCATCGAGCACGCTCTCGTCCTCTCCGGCGGCGATCGTAACAACGAACTCTACCTGCGGCAGACGCCGGCGAACGCTGTCCAGCTGACGCGGGAAGTCCTCGCGCAGGTGACCGCCGCGACCGAAGAACAGCGGCACGATGCGGATATGCCGGACGCCGTGCCCAACCATGTGCAGCGCCGCCTGCGTCAGATCGGGCTCACGGAATTCGAGAAAGGCAAGCGCCACGAGCATCTCAGGCGAGCGTGCTTCGACCTTGGCGCGCAAGCGTTCGAATGGCTGAGCCCAGCGCGCGTCGCGTGCGCCATGCGCAAAAAGAATGAGCCCGCGTTCCATGCGATCGGCGACGCCTCCAAGCGCGGATTATAGGGATCGCTGCTCGTCGCGCCCTGCTCTCCTGACGGTCCGGCTTAGAAGCATCAGACCTAAACGCATAGCGTTCAATTCCTTCTGTTTATGTAGCGGCACGGCTAACGTAACGGTACACACCCGGGCCCTCCATGTATCGCTACGACGCCTTCGATCACCGCCTCGTTCGCGAGCGCGTCGCACAGTTTCGCGACCAGACGCGTCGCTTTCTTCGCGGCGAACTGTCCGAGGACGAGTTCCGCCCGCTGCGACTGCAAAACGGTCTCTATATCCAGCGGCACGCGCCGATGTTCCGGATCTCCATACCGTACGGCCTGCTGTCGACGCGGCAATTGCGCAAGCTCGCCGACATCGCGCGGCGCTATGACCGCGGCTACGGCCATTTCAGTACGCGACAGAACCTCCAGCTCAACTGGCCGCGACTGGAGGACGTTCCCGATATCCTGGACGAACTGGCCGATGTGGAAATGCACGCGATTCAGACGTCCGGCAACGACGTCCGCAACATCACCAGCGACCACTTCGCAGGCGTTGCGCGCGACGAGATCGTCGACCCCCGACCGTATTGCGAACTGATTCGCCAGTGGGCGGCGCTTCATCCTGAATTCGCGTACCTGCCGCGCAAGTTCAAGATTGCAGTGACGGGCTCTCACCACGACCGCACGGCAGTCCTGCTGCACGACATCGGCCTCGTGCTCGTTCGCAATGCGAGTGGCGACATCGGCTTCCGCGTCATCGTTGGCGGCGGCATGGGCCGCACGCCGATGATCGGCCACGTGATCCGCGAGTTCCTTCCGCGCGCGGAGATCCTCAACTACCTCGACGCGATCCTGCGCACGTACAACCGATTCGGCCGCCGCGACAACAAATGGAAGGCGCGGATCAAGATCCTCGTGAAGGAACGCACGCCGGCGCAATTCTCCCTCGACGTCGAGGCCGAGTGGTCACAACTGCGCGACGGTGTTGCAACCGTGCCTGACCACGAATTCGACCGAATGGCCGGCTACTTCACGACACCGCCGTACGACGTTCTTGCGGGTGACGACGCTTCGTACAAGTCCGCCGTGGCCGACAACCGCGCGTTCGCGAATTGGGTCGCGCGCAACGTTCATCCGCATCGCGTGCCTGGATACGCGATCGTCACCGTATCACTGAAGAAAACCGGTGTGCCGCCGGGCGACGCCACGTCCGATCAGATGGATGCAATCGCCGATCTCGCGGACGCGTATTCGTTCGGAGAAGTCGGCGCTACGCATGAACAAAACCTGGTGCTGCGCGACGTGCGGCAACGTGATCTGTTTGCCGTTTGGACCCGACTGCGGCCGCTCGGGCTTGCCACGCCGAATATCGGGCTGCTGACCGACATCGTCTGCTGCCCAGGCGGCGACTTCTGCTCGCTTGCGAATGCCAAGTCGATTCCCATCGCCGAAGCGATCGCCCGCCGTTTCGACGACCTCGATTATCTGCACGATATCGGCGAAGTCGATCTCAACATGTCCGGTTGCATGAACGCGTGTGGCCAGCATCACATCGGACACATCGGCATCCTCGGCGTCGACAAGAACGGCAGCGAGTGGTACCAGGTGTCGATCGGCGGCTCGCAGGGCAACGACGCCGCGCTCGGCAAGGTCATCGGCCCTTCGTTCGCGGCGAAGGATATGCCCGACGTCGTCGCACGCCTGATCGACACGTACATCGATCACCGTCAGGACGACGAGCGCTTCATCGACACGGTGCGGCGCATCGGTACCGAACCGTTCAAGGAACGCGTTTATGCCGCAGCTCATTAAGCATCGCCGCCTGGCACACGACGACTACGTGCTCGTGCGCGACGCGGCGTCGCTTGCCGACGTTCCCGACGGTGTCGCGGTCATCGTTCCGCTCGCGTTGTGGCTCGAGCGCCGCAGTGCGTTCGTCGCCCGCGGCGAAACCGGTGTATGGCTCGCGCCGACCGACGATCCCGCGTCACTCGTGCCTGATCTCCTGCATCTGGCGCTCATTGGGATCGATTTTCCGCAGTTCACCGACGGCCGCGGCTACTCGCACGCGCGGCTCCTGCGTCAGCGTCATCATTACCGCGGCGAATTGCGGGCCATCGGCGACGTCGGTCGCGATCAGCTCTATTACCTCGCGCAATGCGGCTTCGACGCGTTCCTGATTCCGGATGGTCGCAATGCCGAGGATGCGCTCGCCGGGT
>JAICVH010000539.1 GCA_025935435.1 Burkholderiales bacterium | reverse complement strand
GGTCGTCGATGCGCATCAACTGCCGTGCGGATGTGTCGACGACATCGAACTCGAGCTCGATCCGCGCCATGGGCTGCGCCCGGTCGCGCTGTTGATCGGGCCCGGCGCATGGCAGCGCCGGATGCCGGCATGGATGGCCGCCGTCGCGCGCTGGTTCGTGGGACAGCACCTTGTTCGCGTGCCGTGGTCGGAAATCGCGTACATCGGTGAACGCGTCGCGTTGCGACGCACCGCAGTGGAACTCGAACTCGGTGCCGCGGATCGTAAATGGGGTCGTCGCATCGAAAAGGTGCCCGGCGCATGAACCACCGTCTGTGCAAGCTCGGGACGTTGCGCATGCTGCGCGACGACGGCAAGGATCTCGGCCGGCTGATCGACATCCGTGTGCGCACGAAGCTTGGTCGCATCGCGCGTTCCGAGTCGGTGCCGGTCGATGCGTTGCTCGTAGGCGGCGCAGGCTGGCTTGCGCGCATGGGTCTGCGCCGCGAGGGTGGTCTCGAGCTGCCGCCGAACGCAATCGTCGCCGTCGAAAGCGATCGTATCGTCGTGCGGTCGCCGAAACCGGCGCGGCCGGCAGCACGATCCAAGCGCAAGCCGCGCTGACGTAGGCCACACGAACCAAAGCGAATTCCCGTCGCTACATACGAAACTCGATCGCGCGCACGAAGACGCGCGCGATCGGTCAGGCCACCGGGCCACGCGCTGGTCGGCCGAGCGGGCGGACGCCAACCTGCGTGCTAGAGTTTTCGATTCGTCCACCGTATTCGGGCATTGATCGCATGAACAGCGTCGAATCCCTTTCCGCACTCGCCGCATCGATCGAAGCGCCCACGGGCGTACGGCATGCGCGGTTGCTGCGCTGGGTGGGGGAAATCGCAGCGTTGACGCGTCCTTCGCGCATCGTGTGGTGCGATGGCAGCGCCGCGGAATACGAACGGTTGTGCGATGCGATGCTGTCCTCGGGAACGCTGCACCGGTTGGATCCCGCACGGCGGCCCGGGTGCTTTCTCGCGCGTTCCGATCCATCGGATGTCGCGCGTGTCGAGGATCGCACGTTCATCTGCAGCGCACGCGAGGAGGATGCCGGCCCAACGAACAACTGGGTCGATCCGCGCGAGATGCGCCAAACATTGCAGCGATTGTTCGACGGCTGCATGCGCGGTCGTACGATGTACGTCGTGCCGTTCTCAATGGGGCCGCTGGGTAGCCCGATCGCTCATATCGGCGTCGAAATCACCGACAGCCCCTATGTGGTCGCGAGCATGCGGATCATGACGCGAATGGGTGCTCGCGTGTACGACGTGCTCGGTGAGTCGGGCAATTTCGTACCCTGCGTGCACTCGGTCGGCGTGCCGTTGACGGATGGCGCTGCCGACGCGCCGTGGCCATGCAACCCTAAGAACAAATACATCGTCCATTTTCCCGAAGCGCGCGAAATCTGGAGCTTTGGTTCCGGATACGGTGGCAATGCGTTGCTTGGCAAGAAATGCCTGGCCTTGCGCATCGCGTCGGTCATGGGGCGCGACGAGGGATGGCTCGCAGAGCACATGCTGATCATTGGCGTCACGTCGCCGGCGGGAGAGAAGCGCTACGTCGCTGCGGCGTTTCCGAGTGCGTGCGGCAAGACGAATTTCGCGATGCTGATTCCGCCTGCGGGCTTCGAAGCGTGGCAGGTAACGACGATCGGCGACGACATCGCGTGGATCAAGCCCGCGGACGACGGAACGTTTCATGCGATCAATCCCGAGGCGGGCTACTTTGGCGTCGCACCGGGGACATCGTATGAATCCAATCCGATCGCGATGGAGACGCTCCGCGCCAACGTGATCTTCACCAATGTCGCGTTGACGGACGACAACGACGTCTGGTGGGAAGGCATGACCGCGACGCCGCCCGCGCATCTGACCGATTGGCAGGGTCGCTCATGGACGCCCGGTTGCGGCCGTCCGGCCGCGCACCCGAATGCGCGCTTTACGGTGTCAGCGACGCAATGCCCGTCGCTCGATCCGCAATGGGACAACCCGGCCGGTGTGCCGCTGTCGGCGCTGGTGTTCGGGGCACGGCGTTCGGACACGATGCCGCTCGTGTCGGAGGCGCGAAGCTGGGACGAGGGGGTCTACAAGGCCGCGACGATGGGTTCGGAAACCACGGCCGCGGCGGGCGGCGCGGTTGGGGAAGTTCGTCGGGACCCGTTCGCGATGCTGCCGTTCTGCGGTTACCACATGGGCGATTACATTCAACACTGGCTCGACATGGGCAGCAGGGTGGCCCATCCGCCGCGGATTTTCAGCGTCAACTGGTTCCGAAAGGGCGATGACGGACGTTTCGTCTGGCCGGGGTTTGGTCAAAACATGCGTGTTCTCAAGTGGATATTCGAACGCTGCGCAGACCGCGCCGATGCTGCGGAGACGCCGCTGGGCTATGTCCCACGCTACGATGATTTCGATTGGAACGGCTTCGACTTCGGGCCGCGGCGGTTTTCGAGCGTCATGCACGTCGACGTCGGGCAGTGGGAGCAGGAACTCAGCTCGCACGACGCATTTTTCGAGCGGCTGGGCGCCAAGCGCCCGCGCATCTTGATGAACGAGCGCGATCGCCTGGCAGGGCGAATGGCGATGTAATGCGGTTGTCGCCGCTAATATACTGATTAT
>JAICVH010000364.1 GCA_025935435.1 Burkholderiales bacterium | reverse complement strand
GCCACGGCTTCGCGCGTCGTCACGTGCTCGAGCACGATGCGAAGCGCAGGAAAATCGCGGACGATGGCCGCGAGGTGACGCTCGATGAACACGCGTTCGCGGTCGAACACGTCGACGTCGGCGTCGGTCACCTCGCCGTGAATCGCCAACACCATGTCATCGCGTTCCATTGCCGCAAGCGTGTCCCGTACGCGCGAAAGATCGCTGACGCCGGACTCCGAGTGAGTCGTCGCCCCTGCCGGGTAGTACTTGACCGCGTGCACGAAGCCGCTCGCCTTCGCGCGCGCGATTTCGGCGGTCGATGTGTGGTCCGTCAGGTACAGCGTCATCAGCGGCGTGAAGCGGCTGCCGGATGGCAGCGCGGCCATGATCCGATCGCGATACGCACGCGCCGCGTCGGTCGTCGTAATCGGAGGCTGGAGGTTCGGCATGACGATTGCTCTGCCGAAGACCTCTGCCGTTGGCCCCAGCACTGCACGCATGCGCAAACCATCGCGCAGGTGCAGGTGCCAGTCGTCGGGTCGCAGCAGGTTGAGCGTTGAAACGTTCATCGGAAGCCATTGATTTAGCGGAAGTATAGCGACCGCTTCGCGAACGCTGCCACGCCCGGCAGCCGGGACCGCGGCGTCGCTTGCGAAGCGATCACCGGCTATAATGCACAGTTTGACGTCGACGGCGTGGTCCGATCATTGCAAGGCCGGGCGCCGCGTCGGTACGAAGTTCAAGGATGAAATCGAATGGCCGCCAAAACCGCAGTCGCCGCCAGAAAACAGCCCCGCGAGCTGACCGAGGAGGACATCCTCAAGGCTCCGGAAAAGGATTACATGAACGACGCGCAGCTTGCGTTCTTCCGCAAGCGGCTCGAGGATATTCGCGACCAGATCCTGCGTAACGCCGACGACACGGGCGAGCACCTGCGCGAGAACGAAATCACGACCGATCCTTCGGATCGCGCAACGCTCGAAGAGGAATACACGCTCGAGCTCCGCACGCGCGACCGGGAACGCAAGCTGTTGAAGAAGGTCGAAAAGTCCCTGCGGATGATCGAGGACGGCTCGTACGGCTACTGCGAGGAAACCGGCGAACCGATCGGCGTGCCGCGGCTCATCGCGCGCCCGATGACGACACTGTCGATCGAAGCGCAGGAGCGTCGCGAGCGCGTGCAGAAGCTCTACGGCGATTGATCCCGCCCTGCTTTCGCGCATCGGCGCTTAGCCGGCGTCGACGCACGCGTCGGCCGACATCCGTTTCGCCACTCGCATCCATCGCCTGAAGGAGCCCGACGCCATGTTCACGCTGCCGCCATTACCCTACGCCGAAAACGCACTCGACCCGGTCATTTCCGCGAACACGCTGTCGTTCCATTACGGCAAACATCACAAGGCGTACGTCGACAATCTGAACAACCTCGCGAAGGGGACCGAATACGAGAACGCCCCGCTGGAAAAGGTGATTCGCGACACCGCCGGCAAGCCCGAGAAGATCGGCCTGTTCAATAATTCCGCACAGGTGTGGAACCACACGTTCTACTGGAGCTGCCTCAAGGGCGGCGCGGGCGGCAAGCCCGGCGGGCGCATTGCGCAGATGATCGAATCCGATCTCGGCGGGTTCGACGCGTTCAAAAAGGACTTCGCGAACGCGTGCGTCACGCAGTTCGGGTCGGGGTGGGGTTGGCTCGTCGCGGAGGGCGGCAAGCTCAAGATCATGAAGACGCCGAACGCCGAGCCGCCGTTCATCAAGGGCGCGACCCCGCTCTTGACGGTCGACGTGTGGGAGCATGCGTACTATCTCGATTATCAGAACCGCCGCCCCGATTACGTGAACGCAGTGATCGACCGCCTGCTGAACTGGGACTTTGCTGCGGAGAACCTCGCGCGCGCCTGAAGCGCACGAAGGGATCGAACGCGCAATGGCAATCTTCGGCAAGCCGCCGACGAAAAAACCGCAGGCGACGAAGCCGAGCCCTGGCGTAAAGCGCGAACCGCACGTCGTTTCGGCGCGCGAGCTGGCGGCGCAGGCGGCGAGCCGTCAGACCGGGAAGCCGCTGGGCTTCGAGCCCCTCGGGGAGACGAGTCAGCGCGGGGCAAGCGTCATCGATTGGTCGAAGGCGCCGAAGGCGATCGAGGTCGCGCAGGCGAATCCGGGCCTTTGTGCGGTGCTCGAGAACGCGGCGCTTTCGTTCGCCAACGGCCAGGACGCGGCGGCGCGCGAACTGCTCGAACAGGGGATCCAGACCGACGCCGACACCAAGCTGTCACCGCTTGCGTGGCTCGCGCTGTTCGACCTGCTGCAGCGCGCGGACGAGCGCACGGCGTTCGATCAGCTTGCGATGCAATTCGTGCTGCAGTTCGAGCGTTCGGCGCCCTCGTGGAACGAGCGCACGAGACCGCCGGCCGATGATCGAAGTGGCACGGGCGGTGGGTACATCGCGGTGACTGGCAAGTTGTCGAGCGGCAGCTCGGCGCAACTCGAGGGCTTGAAGCGCGCGCTCGAGAAATGCGTGCCGCGCGCGCGAATCGATTTGTCATCGGTCACGGGTTTCGACGATGACGGCGCGCGGCTCCTCGCGCGCGATCTCGCGCGTGCGCGGAGCCAGCGGATGGAGCTCGCGATCCAGCGTCCTGAAAGGCTCGTCGCGGCGCTGGAGGAGGCCGTTGCGCAGGGCAGGCAAGGCGGTGAAGGCGCGTGGATGCTGTCGCTCGAGTTGCTTCAATGGCAGCGTGACCAGGAGAAGTTCGACGAGCGTGCCGTCGACTTCGCGGTGACGTTCGAGCTGTCGCCGCCGTCGTGGGAACCGCCGCCGCGTTCGGGCACCGACAAGGCAGCAGCCGGCGATGCCGTGCAGAGTACCGCGGCCGCCGTTGCGGAAACGCGGTCCAATGCGATCGTCGATCGCGAGACACTCGCGTGGAACGGCGTGCTCGCCGGAGCGACGCCGTCGCAGCTCGCGCGCTTCGCCGATTTCGCCGCCCGCAACGCCGTCGTGCAGATCGACATGACCGATGTCGAGCGCGTCGATTTCATTTTTGCGGGCGCGTTGTTCAATGCGATCACGCGCGTGGAGACACAGGGCAAGGCGGTGCAGATCCTGGGCGCAACGCCGATCGTCCGCGCGCTGCTGCTGCTGATCGGTATTTCGCCGCGACATTTCGTCAAGAAGGCGGATTGACGTTGGCGGATGTTCCGGCGGCCGCCACGTTCCACGGCACGACGATCCTGTCCGTGCGGCGCGATGGCGCGGTTTCGCTCGGCGGCGATGGACAGGTGACGCTCGGTCAGGTGGTGATCAAGGCCACCGCGCGCAAGGTGCGGCGCCTCTATCACGACCGGGTGCTGGCCGGTTTCGCCGGTGCGACCGCCGATGCGTTCACGCTGTTCGAGCGGTTCGAGGCGAAGCTCGAGAAACACCAGGGACATCTGACGCGCGCGGCCGTGGAGCTTGCCAAGGATTGGCGTTCGGATCGTGTATTGCGAAGGCTCGAAGCGATGCTGGCGATCGCCGATCGCACGGCGTCGCTCGTCGTCACCGGCACCGGCGACGTGCTCGAACCCGAGCACGGCATCGTCGCGATTGGTTCCGGTGGCCCGTACGCGCAGGCGGCGGCGAAGGCGCTGCTGGACAACACGACGCTGTCGGCGCGCGAG
>JAICVH010000235.1 GCA_025935435.1 Burkholderiales bacterium | reverse complement strand
GTTGCGGGATGAGCATGGCGCTCCACTTGGCAGTCTTCGCCTGCATGACTGCAGGATGCGCGACCGCGCTCGCGCAGCAGCCGGCACCGTTTGCGCACGGTGATCCGGCTCGGGGGCAACCGCTCGTCGATAAGGATTGCAACGCATGCCACGTGCGGTTGTTCGGCAACGCCGATCACATCTACACGCGCGACGAGCGGCGCATCCGAACGCCGGCGCAGTTACGCGCCCAGGTCGCCTACTGCAACACACAGCTCGCCACCGGCTATTTCCCCGACGAAGAGGAACACATCGCCGCGTGGCTCAACCAGCGTTACTACAGGTTCAAGCCATGACCTCGTCGACTGCACCCGATCCCGTTCAACTTGCGCGCCTGCACTGCACGGCGCACGCACCGCGCCTGACCGCCGCCGAGGTCGCGACTTCCGCGCGAGCACTTCCGGACTGGTCGGCTGTCGACAATGCGGGTGCGATCGAAAAGACGTTTGCGTTCGCGAATTTCTACGAGACAATGGCGTTCGTGAATGCGCTCGCGTGGATTGCGAATCGCGAGGATCATCATCCCGACCTGCGGGTTTCCTACAACCGCTGCGTCGTCAGGTGGTCGACGCACGATGCGGGCGGCATCACGAAGAACGACATCATCTGCGCCGCGCGAACGGAACAGTTGTTCGCCGGGTGAGCGGCCGACGCCCGGCCCGCTCGCTGCCAACCGACGAGCCCGCCGTCGGGCTCGTCGTGGCGGCTCACCGCCGTCACTACACGGTCGCGCTCGACGACGGACGTAGCCTCGACTGCATCCTGAAAGGTCGCGCGTTGACGCTCGCATGCGGCGATCGTGTGCATGTCGCGCAAGGGCCACTCGGTGCCACCATCGTCGCAATCGAGCCGCGCACGAGCCTGCTCTACCGATCCGACGCGTTCAAGGAAAAGCTGGTCGCCGCGAATGTGACGCAGGTCATCGGCGTCGTCGCGCCCGACGTTCCCGTGGACGAACACCTGCTGAACCGGTGGATCATCGCGGCCGAAACGGAGCACTGCCGGTTCGTGCTCGCACTGAACAAGTCGGATCTGCCCGACGCGACCCGCTTCGCAGCGCGCTTTGGGCGCTATCGCGAACTGGGCTATCCAGTCGTTTCGGTCGCCGCGACGCGTGACGTTGAACCGCTGTACCCATGGATTTCGCGGGAGCGCAGCGTCCTGATCGGGCAATCGGGGATGGGCAAGTCGACGTTGATCAATGCGCTGGTACCCGGCGCGGCGGCGAGAATCGGCGCGTTATCCGAAGCGCTTCGCAGCGGCCGACATACGACGACCTCTGCCGCGCTGTATCGGCTACCGGCGCCCGGCGGGTGGCTCGTCGATTCGCCGGGCATGAAGGTGTTCGGGCTCGCCCATTGCACGCCTGAAGCGCTTGCGCGCGGCTTCGTCGAGTTGCGCGACCTGATCGCCGACTGCCGTTTTCGCGATTGCCGGCATGATCGAGAACCGGGTTGCGCGGTGCAGGCGGCCGTGCACGAGGGGCGCGTTGCGCGGCAACGCGTCGAGCTTTTGCAATCGTTACTCGCCGAAGCAGCGACTGCGCGCGCACCGTCCGCGACGCCTACGCGTGCACGGCGACGCGACAGCGTGTCGGAAACCGATTGATCGCGCATCCGTTTGCGTCAGGCCGCCCAGTTCGCGAGCGAAAGCAAGAGCACGAGCACGAGCCACAGCACGAGCGCTCGCCATACGAGCCCCACCGCCGACGGCAAGACGTCCGCCTCCGCGCCTTCGCCAACACCCACCTGCGGTCGCGGTTGGGGTTCACCATCGATACCGGGCAACGGTCCGCCCAGTTGCACGCCAAGTGCACCGCCACCGGTCGCGAGCAGGATGCCGCGCGCTTCGCCGCCGTAGGCCTGCGGCCAGCTCGGCGCCTGCGTGCGCCAGCAATAGATCGCGTCCTCGAAATCGCCGACGACGGCGAACGAAAGTGCGGTCAATCGCACGGGGATCCAGTCGAGCAGCCACAGCAGCTGTCGCGCAGGCCGCCCGAACACGAGAAGGGAGCGCGTCACGACCGTCAGGTCGTCGCCGGGCTTCGCTGCCTTCCATTGAGCGGCGAGGAGCGCTGCGGCGCGATACAGCACCGCGCCCACCGGCCCGGGTAACACCATGAACCAGAACAGCACCGCGAAAACCTGACGATACGCGTCGGTGATGCCGCGCTCGATTGCGAGCCGCGCCACATCCTGGCTCGTGAGTTCAACCGTCGAGCCGCCACGCCACTGTGACAGCGCGCGGCGCGCCGAAACGATGTCGCCACCAGCGAGTGCAGCAACGATCGTCGACACTGCGTGACTGAAGTGCCGGAAGCCCATCAGCAAATAGAGCACCGCGATGTTGATCGCGAGTCCCAGCGCAGGATGGACGCGGTGCGCGAGCCACCACACGAATGCGGTGATCGCAACCGGCGGAACGACCGCGAGCGCCGTCGCGAGCAGGCCTTGTCCCAGCGTGCCGCCGTTCAGGCGCTGTTCGATTGCGCGCGCGTATGTCACGTACGCACGCTCGACCGCAGTGCGCCATTCGAACGCGCGCCACTGCTCGAGGGCGAGCGCGACGACAATCGCGAGCAGACTCATGCCAACACGACGCCGCGCAGATCAGCGGCCCGCGTCGAGCAGCGACAGGACGTGCGACGGCAGTGGCACCGGCCGGCCACTCGCGCGCTCCGTCCAGACCATGCGCGCCGCGCCGTCCGCGTAACGGCGGCCGTCGACTGTCAGATCGTAGTAACTGCCGATGCTCGTGCGGCCCGGGTCTCCGATCGACATGCGCACCTCGACGTCGGCCGGGTACACGAGCGGCACGCTGAAATTGCAGGATGCATTGACGATCACGGGGCCGTGTCCATCGTCGTAACCGGCGCCACCGGCGAGCGCGTAGATCCACTCGATGCGTGCCTGCTCCATGTAACGGAAGTACACGGTGTTGTTGACATGACCGAGCATGTCCATGTCGCCCCAGCGCACGCGCTGTCGCGACGTATGAACGAGGACGCGCTGATCGGCCACCGGTTTCGACGCTTCGAATAGTTGTTTGCGTCATTATAATTGACGACTGTTGCGACACGTGCGCAACGAGTTCCGCGAGGTGCAGTCGATGGCGCGCGAAACGATGGAGTACGACGTGGTGATCGTTGGCGGTGGTCCGGCCGGGCTCGCTGCCGCCATCCGCCTGAAGCAGCTCGCGTCGGCGGCATCGCGCGACGTGTCGGTGTGCATCCTGGAAAAAGGATCCGAAATCGGCGCGCACATCCTTTCGGGCGCCGTGCTGGACCCGCGGGCACTGGACGAGCTGCTTCCTGACTGGAAAGCGGACGGTGCGCCGGTCAACACGCGCGTGAACGACGATCGCTTCCTCATCCTGACGCCCGCCAACGCGTTTCGCATCCCACCGCGATTGTTGCCTCCGCTGATGCACAACCGCGGCAACTACATCGTGAGCCTCGGCAACGTTTGCCGCTGGCTTGCCGAGCGCGCCGAGGCGCTCGGTGTCGAAATCTATCCCGGATTCCCGGCAGCCGAAGTGCTGTACGACGCAGCCGGTCACGTGCGCGGCGTCGCTACAGGTGATATGGGCGTCGCCAGGGACGGCACGCACAAGGCGGATTACCAGCCCGGCATGGAACTGCATGCGCGTTACACGCTGTTTGCCGAAGGCTGTCGAGGATCCCTTTCACAGGAACTGATGCAGCGCTTTGAACTGCGCGAAGGCATCGATCCGCAGAAGTACGGCATCGGCCTCAAGGAGCTCTGGCAGGTCGATGCCGCACAACATCGGCCCGGACTCGTCATCCACAGCCAGGGATGGCCGCTCGACACCGCTACCGGCGGCGGTTCGTTCATCTACCACTTCGACGAGAACCTGGTCGCCGTGGGCTTCGTCGTGCATCTCGATTACGCCAACCCACATCTATCACCGTACGACGAATTTCAACGCTTCAAATTGCATCCGGCGATTCGCCCGACGTTCGAAGGCGCCAAACGCCTCATGTACGGTGCGCGCGCGATCAACGAAGGGGGGCTTCAATCGGTGCCGCGGTTGACTTTCCCGGGAGGCGCACTCGTCGGTTGTGCCGCGGGATTCGTGAACTTGCCTCGCATCAAGGGCTCGCACAACGCGATGAAGACAGGGATGCTCGCGGCCGAGGCAGCGTTCAGCGCAGTCGATGCCGGTCGCTCACACGACGAGCTGATCGAATATGGCGCGGCTTGGCGTCGATCGTGGGTGTACGAGGACCTCTACAAGGTCCGTAACGTCAAGCCTGGACTCCGCTGGGGTTTGTGGGCCGGCACGTTCCACGGCGGACTCCATATGTGGCTGCATGATCTCGGACTCGGCCACGTCGTTCCTTGGACGATGCACCACCGCTATGCCGACCACGAACGACTGCGACCCGCTGCCGACATGCCGGGAATCGAATATCCGAAATACGACGGGACGATCACATTCGACAAGCTGTCGTCGGTGTATCTGTCAAACACCAATCACGTCGAAAATCAGCCGGTGCATCTGCAATTGCGGGATGTTTCGATCCCGGTCGACGTGAATCTGGCGGTGTACGACGGGCCGGAGGCGCGTTATTGCCCGGCTGGCGTGTACGAGTTCGTGCCTTCGGACGTCCCGAACAACGCCAACGCCGACGTCACGCGGGCCAGCGCGACCACCATGCGCCTGCAGATCAACGCGCAAAACTGCGTGCATTGCAAGACGTGCGATATCAAGGACCCGAGACAGAACATCCGCTGGGTCACCCCCGAAGGGGGCGGCGGACCAAACTACGCGGGTATGTAGCGCTATTGCCGCTATCGCACGTCGAACCGGATAAAAACAACGAGCGGCCGTGAGGGCCGCTCGTTGTTTTGTTGCTGCTGCGAGTTACGCTGAGAAGCGTAAACGCTCGTTACACGCGAGGTTCACCGTCGCGGTTGACGAGGATCGTCGGGCCCGGAGGCGCG
>JAICVH010000038.1 GCA_025935435.1 Burkholderiales bacterium | reverse complement strand
GCGCGACGCGACGCTGCGCCATCCGTCGTTTCAAGGCTTGCGCGAAGACAAGCGTGCGCGCGACGTGGTCCGCGAAACACCCGCGCATCTGGACAACGCATCCACCCCTTCGCCCGTTGAAAAGCCGCGCAAGCGGGCAGACCGACCGGCCCGGCGAAAGCGGAGCAACGCGCAGTCGGAAGACGTCATCGCCGACATCGCGATCAGCAACGGCGACAAACTGCTGTACCCGGAAGCGAAGGTCACCAAGCGGGAACTCGCCGAGTATTACGTCGCGATCGGCGACTGGATCGTGCCGCATCTCGAGAATCGCCCGCTGACGCTCGTTCGCTGTCCGAACGGCTGGGACAAGCCGTGCTTCTATCAGAAGCATGCGAAGGAATCGATCTCGGAGTACGTCGATCGCATCGACATCCGCGAAGGCGGCGGCGAGCAACCGTACATGATGGCGAACAACGTCAGCGCCGTTGTCGCGCTCGTGCAGATGGGCGTGCTGGAGCTCCATCCGTGGGGCTCGCGCGCGCCGAAACTCGGCTATCCCGACCGCCTGATATTCGACTTCGACCCGGACGAGACGCTGCCATGGGATCGTCTGGTCGAAGCGGTGAACGTGCTGCGCAAGCTGCTCGATACGCTCGGGCTGCGTGCGTTTCTGAAGACCACGGGCGGCAAAGGCCTGCACGTGGTCGTGCCAGTCGCTCCGACGCGTGCATGGGATCCGGCGAAGGCATTCTGCAAGGCAATCGCCGAGCTACTGGTGCGTACGTTCCCGGATCGCTTCACGTCGAAGATGACGAAGACGACGCGCGAAGGGCGCATCTTCGTGGATTACCTGCGCAACGCCGAAAATGCGACGGCGATCGCCCCGTACTCGGTGCGTGCAAAACGCAATGCACCGGTCGCGATGCCGATCACGTGGGAACAGTTGAAGCAGGATTTGCGCAACGACCATTTCAACGTGCGCAACGTTCCCGGTTTGCTTGCGCGGCGACGTCGCGATCCGTGGGTGGAGTTACAGGACGTCGACCAGGAATTGACCGACGCCATGTTGCAACAGGTGGGAATACGGTGACGAGCATGGCCGTCAGCGTGACACGCAATGTTCCGCAGAACGGACAGCGACGACCGTTGGCGCGTGTCGGCGGAAACGCGATTGATGAGGAGACTGGCGATGGCTAGACCGATCTGGAAGGGCATGATCAGCTTCGGGCTCGTCAGCGTGCCCGTCGTGCTGTATCCGGCCGAACAGTCGCATCAACTGTCGTTCTCGATGCTCGACAAGCGCGACTTCAGTCCTGTCGGGTACAAGCGCTACAACAAAACGACGGGCAAGGAAGTGCCCTGGAACGACATCGTGAAGGGCTACGAATACGAGAAGGACCAGTACGTCGTGCTGAGCGAGGAAGATTTCCGCCGCGCGAACGTCCAGCAGGCCCGGTCAGTCGACATTGTCACGTTCGTAGACGCGGACAGCATCCCGCCCCAATACTTCGAGACGCCCTACTATCTCGTTCCCGACACCCGCGGGCAGAAGGTTTATGCGTTGCTGCGCGAAACGCTGCGTAGCACTGGCAAGATCGGCGTCGGTCAGGTCGTCATCCGGACTACGCATCATCTTGCGGCCGTGGTACCGGTGGACGAGGCGTTGATGATGATCACGATGCGCTACGCAAACGAGATCCGCGAGCGCAAGGAGTTCGACTTCCCATCGCTCTCGGCGAAAAGCGCGCACGTCACTGCCAAGGAGCTCGAACTCGCGCGCAAGCTGATCGAGGACATGGCGGGCCCCTGGAACCCCGAGGAGTTCGAAGACACCTACAGCGAAGACCTGATGAACCGCATCGAAGAAAAGATCAAGAACGGAGAAACGCACGAGCTGACGAAGCCCGAGGGCGAGCACGCCGAGCGCCGGTCGGCCCAGGTGATCGATCTGATGGACTTGTTGAAACGCAGCCTCGACGGCGGCGAGAGTCGCTCGCGCAAGAGTGCGGGCGGACGGCGCGAAGCGTCGGTCACGAAAGTCACCGATGCGCCGAAGGCGCGTGCGCGTGCGCGGAAAAGCGCGAAGACAGCGGCTGAGACGAAGAGCGCGAGCCGTCGCAAGCGCGCCTGACCGCTGCTGGATCGACGCGCTCGAGCCCTTCTCCGGCGCCGCCACCGATGGCCGAGCAGAAATGGCCCGACGTGCTGTGGATCGTCCGGCACGGACAAAGCGCGGGCAACGTGGCCCGAGAAGCCGCCGAAAAAGCGGGCGTGCCGCTGATCGACATCGCGACGCGCGACATGGACACCCCGCTTTCGGAACTCGGCGAACAGCAGGCAACCGCGCTCGGGCGCTGGTTCGGCACACTGTCGCGCGATCTGCAGCCGACCGTCGTCCTGTGTTCGCCCTACGCGCGCGCCGTGGAAACGACGCGGCTCGTCCTCGGCGCAGCGGGACTCGATGTGGCGCTGCAGCGCGATGAGCGACTGCGCGAGAAGGAGTTCGGCGCGCTCGACCGCCTCACCAAGCTGGGTATCCGTCAGAAGTATCCGGATCTCGCCGAACAGCGCGCCCACGTCGGCAAGTTCTATTTCCGTCCGCCCGGCGGCGAAAGCTGGTGCGATGTCATTCTGCGGCTGCGTAGCATGCTCGATACGATCACACGCGAGCATCGACGCGAGCGGATGCTGATCGTCGGCCACCAGGTCACCGTCAATTGCCTGCGTTACCTGTTCGAGCGCATGAGCGAAGCGGAAATCCTCGCCATCGATCGACGTGCCGATGTGCCGAACTGCTCGGTCACCTCGTACGAATTCGATCCGGCCTCGGGACGCAACGGCAAGCTCGTCTTGCGGCTCGTCAATTTCGTTGCACCACTCGCCGAAGCCGGCGCGGCGATCACGACCGCGCCCGATGTGCCGGCCGCGCCCAAGTCGTGACGTAGGATGCCGCCTACAGCGCGTGGAGGCCCGCGCCGATGGCTTGCGTAGTTGCTGTCCGAAAGAATGGGGTGCTCGCGCCTGCCTGGCGCGACGTTCACGCTGGAGGTTCGACGTCATGCGATGGTTTCGGAGACTCGTCGCGGCACTCGCGGCCGCGACGCTGTGTGTGCTCGCCCCAACCGCGGGTGCCTCGCAGGGCACGAATTTCAGCGACCAGTGGTGGAATCCGAACGAATCGGGCTGGGGCGCGGCCGTGCTGCAGCAGCACGACACGCTGTTCATCGATCTCTTCGTGTACGCGCCCGACGGACGCCCGACGTGGTACACGGCGGCGGCGTATTTCCAGCCCCAGTCCGGGCGGACGTTGTTCGCGGGCGATCTGTACGTGACGAGCGGACCGTGGTTCGGCGCGTTCTTCAATCCAAACGCTGTCGGCAAACGCAAGGTCGGCACGCTGCAATTCGACGCGGCGAGCACGGACTTCGCCACGCTGACTTACTCCGTCGACGACGTTTCCGTAACCAAGGCCGTGCAGCGCCAGCTGTGGACGTACGAGGACTTCACCGGCAGCTACTACGGCGGGCTCGTCTCGGATCAGTTCAATTGCGCGAACGGTTCCGACAACGGACACTTCGAAGATCTGGGAGCGTTCCAGATCGATCATCCGGCTAACAACACGTTCACGCTCGCATTGCAGGCGAGCTCCGGCAACTGCACGGTCATCGGTAACTACAGCCAGCGCGGTCACATGGGCACTGTCGAAGCGAATTACTCGTGCACGTTCGGCGTGAACGGCACGATGACGCTCTATGAGCTCGAGCGGACGTCCGCCGGCATGACCGGCCGCTTCGTCGCGGAAAACAACGCATGCTCCGTCGCTGGAAAGCTCGGCGGTGTCGAACGATAAACCGGTCGTCGTCGGCCCGACCGACGACGAGATGTTTCGACTGCTAGTCGAGAATGTCCGCGACTACGCGATCTTCATGCTCGACCCCGGCGGCCACGTGGCGAGCTGGAACAGCGGCGCGGAGCACATCAAGGGGTATAAACGCGACGAAATCGTAGGTCGTCACTTTTCGATCTTCTACACGCCGGATGCGATTGCCCGGCACTGGCCGCAGCACGAGCTTTCAGCCGCACTCGAGCAAGGACGCTTCGAGGACGAGGGCTGGCGCTTGCGCAAGGACGGCTCGACGTTCTGGGCGAACGTGGTCATCACCCCGGTGTACGACCATCATCAGCGGCTCCGCGGCTTCGCCAAGATCACGCGCGACCTGACGGCGCGACGCAAGACCGAGGAACTGCAGCGTACCGAGCGCCGGATGAACGAGTTTCTCGCGATGCTTGCGCACGAGCTTCGCAACCCACTGGCGCCCATCCAGAGCGCGCTGGAGGTCGTCGAGCGCAAGCCGGACGATCCAGGCGCGGCCGCGTGGGCACGGAACATCATTCACCGGCAAACGACGCAATTGACGCGGCTCGTCGACGACCTGCTCGACGTAAGCCGGATCACGCGCGGCAAGGTGTCGCTGAAGCGCGAGCCCGTCGACGTGAAAGCTACCATTTCGCACGTCATCGAATCGCTGCGCCCGCGCATCGACGTGCGCCATCAGGTCATCGAGATCCAGCTACCCGCCGGGCCGCTCGAGATCGAAGCCGATGCAGCGCGCGTCGCCCAGGTGCTGTCGAACCTCGTGGACAACGCGGTGAAATACACGCCGGACGGCGGGCGAATCGTCATCAGTGCGACCATCGTCGACGAGTTCGCTTCGATTGCCGTCGCCGACAGCGGCATCGGCATGGCGCCTGATCTGGTGCCACGCGTGTTTGAATTGTTCGTGCAAGGCGAGCGTGGTCTCGATCGGCGCGAAGGCGGGCTCGGCGTCGGGCTGACGATCGCCAAGCGGCTCGCGGAGCTACAAGGGGGAACGATGTCGGCAGGAAGCGCGGGCGAAGGCCTTGGCAGCCGCTTTGTCGTGCAACTCCCGCTGGTGCGTCGCGCAGCGGAACCGAAAACGAGTCCAACGCCCGAGAATCGCACGGCACGCGCGCCGCGCACGCGGGTGATGATCGTCGACGACAATCGGGACGCGGCCGAAACGCTCGGTGCACTGGTCGAACTGCTCGGACACGACGCGAGCGTCGCTCACGACGGCGAGCAGGCGCTGCGGCTCGCCACGGCGCGGCCGCCCGACGTGATGCTGCTCGACATCGGGCTGCCGGGAATGAGCGGTTACGACGTTGCGCGCAAGCTGCGCGAAGCACCCGAGACGCACAACGTGCGCGTGATCGCCTGCACCGGGTACGCTCGGTCAGATGATGCGCGAAGCGTGGACCAGGCGGGCTTCGACGGGCATTTCGTGAAGCCCGTCACCGCCGCGCAGCTGGAGCACCTGTTCAGTGAGATGGCGCGGCCCGGTCACGCCGGGGCACAGCGCCCGGCATGACCGAAACCGTTTTCAATAGCTCCGACGTTACGGCGTCACGAGCACGAAGCCGCTGGTATTCCCGTTCTTGTTGACCGAGCCGGCGCCGTTGTTCGTTGCGCAAAGACCGACGTTGTAAGTACCGGCCGGCAGCGTCGCCGAGCCCGAGCCGAATTGCGACGTCTCGACCGTCGTCACCGTCACGGTCGTCGGTGAACCCATGGCGAGAATCGGCCCCGGACCGCTCTGGTTCTGGTAGCAGACGCCGACGGTGATCTGCTGCGTTCCGGTCTGGCGCGCGAACGAACCACTGCCGTAGGCGCTGAGATTGCCGGTCGCCGGCAGTGTGGCCGTGGCAGTCGGTCCCATGAAGATATACGCCAACGTGTTCGAGAACAGCGTTGTCATCGGACCTTGCCATGGAATCGTTTCGATGCTGATCGTCGCCGGCGTCGGCGCTTTCGCGATACGGAAATCCGCGCCGAAACTAACGCTTTCCTGCACCGTGCAGAAGCCGATCATCGGATGCAAGCCCGGTGTGGTCTGTGTGAACTCGGCGCGCACGTTCTCGTAGTCGCCGGCGGGCGCGTTGGCGACGGTGAATATGTCGAGGTAGCGCACCTGCTCGAATTCGTTGAGTGCACCGCTGACCGTCGTGCCGAGTTGCGTGCCCGCACCGTCGAACAGCTTGATGTCGTATGTGACCGGATCAGCCTGCGCGCCGACGAAGCAGTTCGTCTGGTAATTCGGAGCGGCGGCGGTTCGCTTCAGTCCCGTCGCGTTGGTCGGGTCCGTCGCGAAGTTCGCCGACGGAAAACCTTCGACGGAGAAGCCCGCACCGGCGGTGTTCTGCGTGCGTGAATAACCGTAGATCTGGCTCGTCGACGCGGTATCGAAGGCGATCAATTGCCCGAAATGCGCCACGGCGGGGTCGAGCGTGCACTGCGCCGGAACGCCGAACTCGACGCTCGAATTCGCCGCCACGACGATGTCGGTACAGGGCTTCTGCCCTGGTGCGAGCGTGTTGTTCGCATCGTAGTAGTTCAGGCCAACGGTGACGGGCGCCGGGTTTGGATTGAAGATCGTGACAGTACTCGTGAACGTTGCCGTGTTCGCCGTCAGGGGAAACACGATCGCTGTCGACGAGCCGAACGCGGTTTGACCGGCAGCCGTTCCGGCCGCCAAAGCACAGCACACCGCCGTTGCGGCGAGTGCGCCGCGCTTGCGAAACGAATTCATTGCAACAGCCATGAGGCCTCCCAAAGCCGTCAATCGAGTGACAGCGTGTTTACCTGCCCAAAATGCGCGTGAAGACGCGCGCCTAACGGCATTGGAAGCGCGAAAATTCGGGCATCGCGCTACCCCAACAGTCGTTGCGCGGGGTCATTGCAATAACCGGGCCACCACGCACGCGCGCAAGATTTGATCGCGGGTCCAACGCGTGCGCACAAGCGTGCGCGTTGGGTTAAGCGAAACGACCGCAGCCAGCCGTCACGGCTATCGCAACCACGCAGCGCAGCTTGCGTCACCGGCCGATTGCGTGGTGCCGAATACCGTATGAATATACGGCATGCGCTTCGCGGTTCGCTTTCTTCGACATCGCGGTCGCGTCATTCCGTGGCGCGATGTCGTCAACCGTGTGCCCAGGCTCGGCGACGTGCGGATCGAAGACATTCACGATGACGAACTCCATCGCTACGTTCGCACGGCGCGACTGTTCCCGGAAGACAGCGTCGTCGTCTTCGAGCAAGCGCTGCCGTCGCTGCACGACGTGTGCGTGATCGCAATGAGCCCGCAGGCGTTCACGCTGGCCGGGCTCGAGCGCATCGAGGGCGTCGAGTTCGCGCAGTCGTGGCTCGTGTCGCCGGCGCCTTGAAGACTTTGCGCAGCATTCGCCGCGCTGGAAGTGCGTTGTGCGATGCCCGCTCAGGTCCTTGATTGACGGAGGTGCGTGTCGAACCGTCTTACGACCGTTCGTCGGTTGCGTTCAGCGCTCTCGCGTAACGCGCTGATTCAACACAGAAGCGATTGCGTGACACGAATCTTGCATATGCGGTCGCGAGCCGATCGGCGCACTCCTACAGTAATACCAGAGGCGGCCGCCTTGCCCGGGCTGCGGTCCGGCGCGACGCTCCAATCACCCTCCATCCGAACTGCGAGGCGACCGTGGCGTATATCCTCACCAACGATTTCTGGTCGGCGGCAGGTGCGCTGCGACGGCCGTATGCCGATGACGACCCGCTTGCAGCCATGCGCGGGATCATGATGGGCACGTTGTTGTCGCTGCTCGTTTTCTGGATGCCGCTCGCCATCGCGCTGACGCAGTAGCGCGTGACCGCGCGGGTTTTACGCGCGGAAATGCAGTCGCCGGTCGATCGCAAGCAGCACCGCGTTGACGCCGGCGGCAAACACGACGAGCAGAAACGTGACCGACATGATCACGTCGACGTTGTAGAGCCCGATCGCATTCATCAGCAGGTAGCCCAAGCCGTGCTGCGCGGCGAACATCTCGCCGAGCACCGTCCCGATCAGCGTCAGCGAAAATCCCACCCGCAACCCGGTGAAGATTTCCGGCACGGCAGCCGGAAACAGGATGGACCGGACCATCGTCGCATGGTCCAGCTTCAAGACGCGACCGGTCTTGAGCAGGATCGGCTTGATGCCGCGCACGGCGTTCAGGGTGAACAGCGCCACCGGGATGATGCCGTGGATTGCGCCAAACGCGACCTTCGCTGACATCCCCAGCCCGAATGCAAGTAGCAGGATCGGGTACAGCGTGATCTTGGGAATCGAGTAGAGCGCGACGAGCATCGGCTCCATCGCCTCGGCCGAAAGCCGATGCAATCCAAGTCCGAAGCCGATCAAGAGTCCGAGCACGATCGCGATCGCCAAAGCGATGGCAAACGCCTGCAACGTATTCGCGAGGTGCAGCCAGAACAGGTGCGTCTGCGTGAGCGATACGACGGTGTAACGCATCGTCTGCCACGGCGAGCGAAGCGCCACATCACCGACGACCCAATATGCGAGCTGCCATAAGGCGAGCAGTGCCGCGACGAGCACGATCGCGTTGCGCCATCGCCCCTTGGTGCTCATTGACCGCGGCGCGCCAGCAACACCTTCTCCCAACGCGTCAGGACGCCGTTCATGATGATGGACAGCAGCAGGATCAGCACGATCAGCGGATACATCGTCGCGTTGTCGAAATTGGTGTACGCGAACCCGATCTCGTAACCCATGCCGGTGCGCGCCATGATGAACTCGGACCCGATGACACCGATGAACGCGTATGCGATCGCGAGCTTTGCCGCGCTGAGCAGATACGGCGCGCAGAAAGGGAGCGTCACGCGAAGCGCCGTCTCCAGCGGGCTTAACCGCGCGATCGCGGCGGTCTTGCGCAGCACGCGCGGCACGCGATCGAGGCCGTTCAGCGTCGTGACGATCACAGCGACGATCCCGAGCAGCACGCCGATCAGCACCTGCGGACCATCGCCGAGCCCGAACATCACGATGAACAGCGGATAGAACGCGAACACCGGAATCGCATAGTAGGTTGCGAAGAGCGGATCGAGCGTGTCGCGCAGCGTCCGGTAACCGTGCAACGCGGTCCCGATCGCGATCCCGGGCACGTAGGCAAGCACGAACGCGAGCAGCACGTTCGCCATGCTTCTGCCGATCTCGGGCCACAGCTTGCCGAAGGCGAGGAGCCTGAAGAAATCGTGCGCGATCCGATGGGGCGGCGGCATCGTGATCTTGTCGATGACTCCCGCCAGGCACAACGCTTCGAGCAGCAGCACGAAGCCGCTCACGACGACGATCTGATACAGCGTGACGCGGCTGACGAACCACCGCGACGCGCGTGCGGAGCCGCGCACGCCAGGCTGACCGAACCGATCGGCGGGGTCGGAACGCTCCGCCGTCATGACGAAACGGCCATGCGCCCCATCGTCTTCATCGATTCGTCACGCAAGGTCTTCCACAGCCGGCTCGTCACGGTCCCGAACTCCGCGTTCTCGACGATCCGGCTGTCGCGCTCGCGCGGCCAGTGCGTCTCCACGACGTCGATGATCGTCCCAGGCCGTGCGGACATGACGGCGATTCGATCGGCGAGCATCGCCGCCTCGTCGAGTGCGTGCGTGATCAGGAACACCGTCGCACGCGTTTCGCGCCACAGTCGCAGCACTTCATCACCCATCAACAACCGCGTTTGCTGATCGAGCGCGCCAAACGGTTCATCGAGAAGGATCAGTCGCGGCTGTGCGACCAGCGTCCGCGCGATGCACACGCGTTGCCGCATCCCGCCCGAGAGCTGCGCCGGGTAGCTGCGGGCGAACTCCCCGAGGCCCATCATCGCGATTGCGTCGTCCACGCGTCGCGCAACGCCGCTCGCCTCGAGCGACGTTGTGCGCAGGCCGAATGCGACGTTGTCGCGCACGTTGAGCCACGGGAAACACGCGTCTTCCTGGAACACGACGCCGACGCCGTCGGCGATCTGCTGCGCGACCGGTCGTCCTTCGAACTCGATCTGCCCTTCCGTCACCGGCAACAAGCCCGCGATCAGTTCGAGCAGCGTCGACTTGCCGCATCCCGATGGCCCGACGATCGCGAAGAACTCACCCTTGCCGATCGTCAGATCGACCGGTCCGAGCGCATGCACCGGCTGTCCGCCCGCGCTGGCCGGGAACCGCTTCGTGACTCCGCGCAGCGTGACGTGCGGTGCCGCCATCGCGCGTGCTATTTGCCGGGTACGGGCTTCTTGATGTCGTCGGGCAGGAACTGCGTGTCGATCATCTTCGCCAGGTCAACTTCTCCTTCGAGCGCACCCACGCTGCGCTGCACCTCGATGATCCGCTTCATTCCTTCCAGGTGGATCTGCCCGTTGCCCCAGTACGGAATGCCCTGCGTGTAACTGGTTGTCAGGTTGCGCACGGCAGCCCGCGCAACTTCCGGCGTGATGTTGAAATCCTTGGCAACGATGTCACCGGCCTCGTCCGGATTCTTGATCATGAATTCGACGGCACGCCGCCGCGCTCGGATCACGGCACGGATGAAGTCACCCCGCGTGCGCGCTGCTTCACCGGTCGTCAGCCCAACGACGTTGTCGAGCGGAGGCAGCGCTTCCGCACCGGTGATGAGCACGCGGTATTTGTCCTTGACCTTCGACCATAGCGGCTCCGTGACCGCCGCGACATCGATCTGGTCCAGGTCGAGCGCGGCGAGCATCGGCCCGAAGCCGCCGGTTTTGACGAGCTCTGCGTCATCGGCCTTGTAGCCGGCCTTTTGCAGCAACAGCACGGCAAGTGCCTGGCTGGTCGAGCGCGGATTCGTATAGCCGATCTTGCGGCCTTTGAGATCCTTGATCGTCTTGATCGGCGAGTCCTTCTTGACCATCCATGCGAACTCGGCGATCGTCAGCACGTTGTCGCTGACGATGCGGATGTCTGCCCCCTGCTGGATCGCGACCGCGATCGCGCCCGGGTTGGCTTCGCCATAGGCGACGCCAGCCATTGCGTTACGCACCGACGTTCCGCCGCCCTGCGAGGCGATGATGCCCGTCACGTCGGCGCCCTCCTCCTTGAAGAATCCCTTGTAAAGCGCGACCGCGAACGGCATGCCGTTCGCCGACGAGCCGTAATTTCCGACCGCGATGTTCTCGGCGAATGCGGGCGCTGCGACGAAACATGTGGCGGCAAGCGCAAGCGCGCCGAGCCGCTGGCAATGAGCAATCAGCATGTTCTCCTCCTGTAAGTAGATGACCGATGCATCAGGCATCCCGTCGCAACGTGACGCTGACGTTCTTGATCTGCGTGCACGCGAGCAGCTCGTCGATCGACTCCTCGCGCCCCATGCCCGATTGCTT
>JAICVH010000382.1 GCA_025935435.1 Burkholderiales bacterium | reverse complement strand
TGCGCGCGCACGCGAAACGGCGGTCGCATGCGCTCGACTTCGTCGATCCAATTCGTGAGCAGGGCCGCCAGGCGTCGTGACTCCGCCGCGGCCACCGCGGGCGGCAGGGTTCGCCAGCGCGCCGCATCGAGCCTGGCCTTGCCCGCGTCGACGGCAGTCGCAATGCGCGCGGCGAGTTCTTGCGCGCCGAGCGCGACCAGCGCCGCCTGGTCGCCGACGCCATCCCAGAACGCCTTCATCACGGCATGCAGCACGGTGCCCCGTTCACGCGCCGACAAGCCTTCCGGAACCGCGTCCCAGGCGTCAGTTCGCAGCCGGTGCCGTGCGAACGCCTGGAAAGGGCATGTGCTCTGGCTCTCGAACAACCCGGCACCGCCACGAAGCCTGACATTCGGGGCGAGCGGCGGCGCGGTCGCATCGATCGAGCGTTCCAGCTCGACCTCGGGCATCGCTGCAGACCAGCGCACGACGGTGGGCGCGTTGGCAGGCTCGCGTGGCGGCCAGTCAACGAACAGCGGCGACAATGCCGCCGGCGCGTCGTCGATCTGTTGCGCATGACTGACGACGACGTCCGGCGCAAGCGCAGACAGTTGCGCCGTCAGCTGCCGCGCATGCGACAGCGATGCATCGGGATGCGCGTCGATCACCCCGCGCGCCCGTTGCCACGCGAGCGGCAGAAAAGGATTGGCGGCGATCGGCGGTGGCCAGCGCTGCGCATCGAAGCCGGCAAGCCACGCGTGGTCGAATGCGAGTCCCGCCGCTTCGAACATGCCGAGGACGCGGATCTGCGCGGGCGCGGCTTCCGGGGCCCATAACGTGTCAGCGAGCAGCGCCCGCAGCGATTCCAGCGCCTCCGCAGCCGCCAGCGGCCCGGTGATTGCGCCGACAGAGGCGAACTTCGCGAGCGCTGCCGACCAGGCTTCCCGCGCTTGCCATTGCGCGCTCGATAACGTGGCCGTCCCCGGCCAGCCCAGCGCGCGGAGCGACTCCGACCAGATCTGCGCCCATTCGCGCGGCAATTGCGCGCCGCGCGGGCGGTAGGTCATCGCTTGAAAGCGCGCTTGCAGTCCGGCGTCATATTGCGCGAGTGCCGCGAGCAGATGGTTCCAGCCGACACTGCGGCGCCCTTCCGCGCGCCAGCGGCCCTCGATCGCGGCACGCTGCTGCCAGCGCAGCGACGCATCGGGCAGGAACGGCGCTCGCATTGCGCTCGCCGCCGACGTGGCGTCGACGTCGCCGACCGTGAGTGCGATCAGGTCGAGCGCGGAGGCGACGATCGGCACGCTGCCGAGCGGCTGCCCCAGCGAGACGTCATAGGGCCGCGGCACATCGGGCGTGAGCGTGAGCAAACCCTCGGGGCACAACACTTCGTCGGCGATTGCGATGACGTCGTCGCGTCGTCGCGCGAGATCCGCGACGACGATTGCAACCGTCGCGGCCGCATTGGCTGTCACACACGAACGCGCGAACGCAAAGGCCTCGGTCAATTCGAGCAGGGGCGTCGCAGCGACGGTTCGGCATCGACGGATCGCGGGCGCGCTCGTGTCGGCGAGCTCGTCGATCGCGACGCCCGCAGCGCGCAACGCGCCGATCAGTCGTTGCTGCTGCGGCGTCAACGCAACGAAACCGTGCAGCACGACACGTCCGAGCCGATCGCTCCACGACGCCGCGGTGGTGGCGAGGTGATCGGGCAATTGCGCGCGATCGATTGCCTCGATCAAACCGAGCTGCGCTTGATAGGCCTCCGCCCACGTAGCGAAGCAACGCGCGTCGTCATCGCCGCGCGTTGCAATCTGTCGAAGCGATTCATCGGGCACCCGCCATGCATGGAACACGGCCCACGCATCGAGCGCATGCCGAGCGGCGCCGCGCGCATTGACGAGCGCCGGCCGTTGCTGCGTGACGATCCGGTGCCATGCTTCCCGGCACGCCGCCGGATCCAGCAGGGCGCGCAGGCTCGCTCCGGTACCTACGGCGGCGCGCCACAGTGTCTCGAGCCACGAGGTCCACGGCATCGCCTGCGCGGGCGCCCACGTGCGTGCGCCCCTTGCGAGTTGGGCCGCATCGTGGCGCAGCACGACCTCGCGTGCGAGGCGATTATTGGGCGTGACGACGGAAGCGCCCGACGCCAGCGCGGCAGCGAGCGGTGACAACGACATCGTGGAAGATCGAGGTGACGCGACGCCGGGCGAATGTCACCGGCCGAATCGAAGCTGCAACTCTAGCAGAACGCGCGCGCTGCTTTGCGCGCACGCGGTCGCTCAACGACCTAGTCGGAACCGATCTGGCCGCGCATCAACGTCGAGATTGGTGGAACCACGCTTTCCGCCGTGTGTTCCGGCGTGACGAACACGGGCGTTACGACGGCCGGGCGCGGCGCTGCCGCAGCGGTTTGCATCAGGGAGCTCATTGCGACTGCCGCGGCCGATTCGACACGTCGATTGCCGGCGACCCATTCGCCACACCAGTCGTCGTCGCGTACGTGCGGCCAGATCCCTTCGACCATGTAGGCCTTAGCCGAGACCGGATGGACGATGGGCCCGGTCCGCCGGCATTTGCCCCAGCGTACGCCACCCTTTTCCTCAGTGTGCTTGTCGTCCCGATCGTAGAACTGACATCCGATGCACTTCTGCAAGGCCAACTCCGTGACGTTAGTGGGACAGCGTGGCGGTCAGTGCAGCACCACCGCGGCAAAACCTTCGACGGTGACCTTGCGGATCGGCCGGACACGCGGCGCGACGCACCGGTGTTTCGACACGATGCGCGAACCGGTCAGCGCCGTTCTTCGCGGCCCCACTTGCGCGCGCGCAATCCGGCGTTGGTTGTCAACGTCGGGTCTGCGTAACCTGCCGGCGCGGCCTTTCGGCCGGGGTCCGGGCAGGCGCAGGTTCGATGAAAAAACGGCCGCCGACCGCATCGCTGTTTGCAGTTAGAAAATCCCCGGCGACCGCAAACCGGTGGAGGTCGTTCAGGCAGCCAGTTCCGGCAGCGACGCGGCAAGCGTCTCCGGAACCTGCTGCACGCGGGTGAAACCGGGCAACGCCTTGGCGTCCAGTTGCGATTGCAACTCGACGTCCGCCTCGGCCGCTTCCTTCGACAGTTGCGCGTCGTACGCCTTGCGCTGTTCGGGATCCGACAACACGGCGTACGCCGCGTGGATCATGCGCACGAGACCTGACAGGTCCTGGCCCGCGTCGGTCATGCCGTACTGAAATCGCTCGAGCAACGCGGCGTACGCGGCTTCGATGCGGTTCGACGTTGCGCCGGGCGCAAGCTCGAGATAATCGTAATGCGTGTAATTCACCATCTTCTCCTGTCCGGGTCGGCGTCATTGGTTGCAGCGCCGGCTGGCACCTGTTGAGCAGCAACCGTGCCACGTGCGAAATCCGTTGATCGGCGCGCGGTAAGTCGTTGACGCGGCTGGCACCGCATCGCTCGCGCAGCGTGCACCCGACAGTTGGTGGTCTACGAAACCCGCGACTCGCCGCCGTTGCCGGTCGTTCGCAGGCGGTCAAATCACGGCAAGTGGTCGCGCACGC
>JAICVH010000307.1 GCA_025935435.1 Burkholderiales bacterium | reverse complement strand
GTCATCGCTTCCTGGCACGTATAGCGCACGCCCTGGCGGCCGTTGCGCTCGGTTCGCGCGCCGATGTCGAGCGTCGCCCATTCCTGTTGTTTCGCGCAGACAGCGGCCGGTCCATACGTCTCGGTGAGCCCGTAGACGTGCGTTATTTCGAACCCCATCCGCTCCATCCCCTCGATGACGGCGGCGGGCGGCGCGGCTGCCGCAACCAGGCAGTTGACGCGATGCGTGATTCCGCGTTTCCACTCGTCCGGTGCGTTGATCAGCATCGCGTGGACAATCGGCGCGCCGCAATAATGGGTGACTTTTTCGACACGGATCGCCTCCAGGACCGCAGCCGCCTCGACCTTGCGCAGGCAGACGTTGGTGCCCGCGTTCGCCGCCATCGTCCAGGGGAAGCACCAGCCGTTGCAGTGAAACATCGGCAACGTCCACAGGTACACCGAATGCCGTGGCATGCCCCAGTCGACGATGTTCGACAACGCATTCAGGTACGCGCCGCGATGATGGTAGACGACGCCTTTGGGATTCCCGGTCGTTCCCGACGTGTAGTTGAGCGCGATTGCATCCCATTCGTCCGCGGGGGCCTGCCACGCAAAGTCGGCATCGCCCTTGGCGGTGAACGTTTCGTAATCCGATTCGCCGAGGAGGTCGCCACCGGGACCGAGCACGTCGACAACGTCGATGACGAGCGGCTTTGCGCGCACCCGCGCGAGCGCCGCGCCGATCGTCGGCGCGAATTCCGTATCGGTGATCAGGACCTTTGCCTCGCCGTGATCGAGCATGAACGCGATCGCGGCGGCATCGAGCCGTGTGTTGAGCGTATTGAGCACGCCCCCTGTCATCGGCACGCCGAAATGGCATTCGATCATCTCCGGCGTGTTGGAGAGCATCGCTGCGACGGTGTCGCCGACGCCGATACCGCGATGCGCAAGCGCGGACGCGAGCCGGCGCGAGCGCGCGTACGTTTCCGCCCACGTGAAGCGTCGCGCGCCGTGTACGACCGCGAGGCGGTGCGGCCACGTATACGCGGTGCGGGCGATGAACGACAGCGGCGTCAGCGTCGCGTAATTCGCGGCGCGGCGATCGAGCTGCTGGTCGTAGATGCCCGGCATGACCAATCCGGAGGAAAGTCGGTCTGCCCGCATCGTAGCAAAGTCGTCGCATCGTTCAGCTGGCCGCTTGCCGCCGGCTTCGAGTTTGGTTAGTGTCGGCCGACGCACGAATCGCTCGTCACCCGAGCGCAACCAACGCAGCGCATTTCTCGTATAGGTCACCATGGGCCATCGTTTGTCGAAAATCGTCACGCGCACCGGCGATGCCGGCACCACCGGCCTTGGCGACGGCTCACGCGTCGCCAAGGACAGTCCACGCATCGACGCGATCGGCGCCGTGGACGAACTGAATTCGACGGTTGGCGTCGTGCTCGCCGAGACGCTGCCGCCACCGATCCGTGCGTTGCTGATCGACGTTCAACACGACCTGTTCGATCTTGGCGGCGAATTGTCGATCCCGGGATACAGCGCAGTGACCGCTGCGCACGTCGAGCGACTCGAAGATGCCGTCGAACAGTTCAACGCCGAACTGCCGCCACTCAAGGAGTTCATTCTTCCCGGCGGTACGCGAGCGGCGGCGCGCGCGCACGTTGCGCGCACGGTGTGCCGACGCGCCGAACGCAGCATCGTCGCGCTTGCCGCAACCGAAACGGTGTCCGTGCCGAGCCGCACGTACCTGAACCGGCTGTCGGATCTGCTGTTCGTGCTGGCCCGCGCGCTGAATCGCGCCGAAGGCTCGCCCGATGTCCTGTGGCAGAAGGGCCGCGCCCGCGGCGAACCCGACGCCAGCCCGTGAAGGACGAGGCGACCGCGGACCGCCTGACTGAGCGGAACGCCCGACTTGCAGCGCTGCTCGGGCGCGTCGCGCTCGCCGATCAGCGCGCGTTCGAGGAGCTCTATCGGCAGACCGGCGCGCATCTGTACGCGGTCGCCCTGCGTATCGTCAGGGATCGGGCGATCGCCGAAGAAATCTTGCAGGAGGCCTACGTCAACGTCTGGCACCACGCGGGAACCTACGATGCGGCGCGCAGCCACGCCGTCACGTGGCTCACGTCGATCGTGCGCAACCGCGCGCTCGACCTGAAACGTAGGCGCGAGCTCGACACGGTGACGCTCGCTGGCGCGGATGACGAATCGCCGCCGCTGGACCTGCCGTCCGACGGCCCCTCGCCGATGGATCTGTTGCTCGCTGCCGCCGACGCACGCTCTCTTCGTGATTGCGTGGAAACGCTCGACGCGCCGACGCGCCAGGCGATCGCGCTCGCGTTCTTCCAGGGTCTGTCGCACGGCGAGCTGGCCGCGCATCTGCGAGAGCCGCTCGGCACGGTCAAGTCGTGGGTGCGACGCGGCCTCGACAAGCTGCGCCGGTGTCTCGACCAAGGAGTGGCCGAATGAATCTCGCGCGCCCCGACCGGCGCGAACGTCTGGAACGCCTGGCCGCCGAGTATGCGCTCGGGACCTCGCCGCCTCGGGTACGCCGCCGGCTCGCAGCGATCGCCGCACGCGACACTACGGTCGCCGCGACCCTCGCGCAGTGGGAGCGGCGGCTTGCCGAGCTCGCCGCGGGCGTGCCGCCCGTGACGCCGTCGCCGCGGGTGTGGGCACGTGTGTCGACACGACTGGGAATCGATGTGCGGCCGCCTGTCGCCTCCTCGCCCGTTCGCTGGTGGAACCGCGTGGGCGTCTGGCGCGGGCTGGCGGCGGCGAGTTTCGTCGTGGCCGTAGCTCTCGGCGTCACGCAGCTGACACGCGCGCCAGCGCCGGCTTCCGCGCCGATCGTCGTCGTCCTCGCAGGCGCCGATGCGCGACCGGCGTTGATTGCGACAGCGTCGCGCGAGGAGCGCTTCCTCACGGTAAAGCCCATCGGCAATACCGCGCCCGCGGCGGGCCAGACATTCGAGTTGTGGGCGCTGCCGCAAAGCGGTACGCCGAAATCGCTCGGCGTGATACCTCCGGGTGCGACTGCGCGCATCCCGCTGCCGGCGCCGGCCGGTGAAGCGCTGGTGCAGATTCCATCGCTCGCGGTGAGCCTCGAGCCGCCGGGCGGTTCGCCGACCGGCCAGCCGACCGGACCGGTGCTCTATTCGGGTTCGATCGAGCGCATGTACTGACGTTTGGAATCGAGGGACGCTGGAGCGGCGTCAGTTCGCGCGCGTGGCGCGCCCGCCGAGCCTCCCGATCGAGTGGCCGAGCCGCTGGGATGCCGCCGCAACGGCCTTCGCACTGGATCGCGCGCCGACGCCATCGAGCGCGGAAGTCACGGCGGCGAGCGCCGAATCGAGCTCCGCGGTCAGCACGTGATCGCCGAGTGCGGACAGCATCCGCAGCACGATAGCCTCGACGTGGGCACGCTCATCCGACCCCAGCCGGTCGAGCAATAGCGCGAACGTGCGCAACACTTCGGCGCAACTTTGGTGCTGCATCGATTCGGAGGCGGAGACGGCGAGTGATTCGAACGCGTCGAGTACGCGTGAGACGGCGTCGTCGCGATAGACGAGCGGCACCGTGCGGGCATCCGTCGGTAGCGGCGTTTCGGTCGACCACCGCGCCAGAATGTCGCGCAGGCTGTAGATCGTCATCACGCCGGCATCCGCATCCGACTGCGCGGTCGAAATCGACGTCCAGCCGATCGTCTCGAGTTCGTCGATCGCGTGGAGCGGGTCGCTCGTGATGTCGCGCTTGCGCTCGCAGCGGATTGCAGGACCTAGCGCGTGTGCAACGGCAATCGCCGTGTCCTGCGAGCGCGCAACGACGTCGGCGATCGGCTGACCGAACACGACGTACGCGCCAAGGCTCACGCGCATGACGACTTCGACGTCTTCCTCGCGCGCGCGACCCACGGCTGCTTCGACGGCGGCCAAGTCGATGCCGGTGACAAAACCGTGGCGTTCGACGGTCAACGGCGCAGTGCATGCCCGGGCGAGCGTTGGCACCCGACGCGTGCGCTGCAGGAACTTCCGCTGCCTCTCGCGCGCCGCAAGCGCGTGCGTGTGGATCGCGTCGATGATGACCACCGGACGCATT
>JAICVH010000132.1 GCA_025935435.1 Burkholderiales bacterium | reverse complement strand
GTTTCCAGTTCTTTGCATCGCGGTTGTTTTCGACGTGCGTGCGTCCGTTGACGGTCAGTGTGTCGCCGTGCAGCAGATCGTGCCGGGCGAGTTCACGGATGACGACGGGCAAGCCGCCGGCTTCGAAGAAATCCTCCATCAGGTGACGACCCGAAGGCATGATGTCGACGAGGCAATGCACGCCGCGACCGAGCCGGTCCCAGTCGTCCAGTTGCAGATTGACGCCAACGCGACGGGCAATCGCGATCAAGTGCACGACCGCGTTCGTCGATCCGCCGATGCCCGCGTTGACGCGGATTGCATTTTCGAACGCCTCCCGCGTGAGGATCTTCGACAGCACCGTTTCGTCACGGACGAGTTGGACGATGCGGCGTCCTGCTTCGCGTGAGAGCAGGTTTCGTCGAGCGTCGACCGCCGGGATCGCGGCGTTGCCCGGCATCCCGACGCCGAGCGCTTCCACCATGCACGCCATCGTCGATGCCGTGCCCATCGTCATGCAGTGGCCGTGCGAGCGGTGCATGTCCGCTTCCGCTTCGTGAAACTCGGCGAGCGTGATCTGACCCGAGCGCAATTGCTCGCTCATCGAAATGACGTTGGTTCCGGAGCCGATCGGCTTGCCGCAGTGGATGCCGCGCAGCATCGGCCCGCCGGACACGCCGATCGTCGGAAGGTCGACGCTCGCCGCACCCATCAGCAGCGACGGGGTGGTCTTGTCGCAGCCCATCAACAGCACGACGCCGTCGAGCGGATTCGCGCGGATCGATTCCTCGACGTCCATCGACGCGAGGTTGCGGTACAGCATCGCCGTCGGCCGCATCATCACTTCGCCGAGGGACATCACCGGGAATTCCAGCGGGAAGCCGCCGGCCTCCAGGACGCCCCAGCGCACGTGTTCTGCGATCGTGCGGAAATGCGAGTTGCACGGCGTCAACTCCGACCACGTGTTGCAGATGCCGATGACCGGGCGGCCGTCGAACTGATCCTGCGGAAAGCCGCGGTTCTTGAGCCAGGACCGGTAGTAGAACCCCATCTTGTCCTGGCGCGCGAACCAGGCTTCGCTGCGCAGCCTTTTGCCGCTCATTCGAATGCTCCTCCAACGACGACGCTGTTGACCGGGCGCGCTGCAACGCCGCCCCCCTTAGCGGGCGCGCCGCGCGTCAGCCAGTCCCGCGTCGCCGCCGCGGCAGCGCCGCGCGCGGGACGCCGCGGGGGGCCTGCGGGCTGCTTTTGCGGCGGCTTTGACGCGCGGGCGCCGGTTTGTGCGCGGGTTTTACGCTATCGGCGGGACGCCGTCGCCATAGCACAAGCAGCTTGCCGATCCGCTGCACGGGCGCGCAATCGAGTGCGTCGACGATCTGTCCGAGCAGCGCTTCACGCGCGTCACGATCATCGTTGAACACGCGCACCTTGATCAGCTCGTGAGCCTTCAATGCGACATCGATTTCGTGCAGTACCGACGCCGTCAATCCATGCTGGCCGATGGAGACCACCGCGTCGAGCGCGTGCGCACGTGCGCGCAAATCGCGTCGGAACGATGGCAGCAACGGTTCCATCGCCCGATTCTAGCCCGGATGGTTCGTCGAACGCGGCGGCATCGGCGGGCTAAGATCGCGCATGCCGTCACCGCTCAATCCCGCCCGCAAGAAGCACCGCTTCGGCAAGGCGTGGATGCACGAGCACGTGTCGGATCCATACGTCAAGGAAGCGACGCGACGGGGTTTCCGTTCGCGCGCCGCGTTCAAGCTGCTCGAACTGGACGCGCGGGATCGCTTGCTGCGCCCTGGCATCACGGCGGTGGACCTCGGCGCCGCGCCGGGGAGCTGGTCGCAGGTGTTGCGCGAGCGTCTCGGCGCGCACGCCAAAATCGTCGCGATCGACCTGCTGCCGATGGATGGCATTCCAGGCGTGATGGTGCTGCGTGGTGATTTCGAAACCGACGAAGGACTTTTCGCGGTCGACCGAGCGCTGGGCGGCACGCCCGTCGACCTTGTGATCTCCGACCTGTCGCCCAATCTGTCCGGCATCGACGTCGCCGACCAGGCGCGGAGCATTCGCCTTGCTGAAGCCGCGCTCGACTTCGCGCGATCGCGTTTGCAACCGGGCGGCGATTTCGTCGTCAAAGTCTTCCAGGGGACAGGACTCGAAGCATTCCAGCGCGCCGTCCGGCCGCATTTCGACAAGGTCCATTTGCGCAAACCCAAGGCATCGCGTGATCGGAGCCGCGAACATTATGTAGTGGCCAAGGGCCGGCTTCCGGCCGAATAGCTTGTCGCTTTGACACGACAATCGCGCCAGGCGGCGAAAACGCGGCATTTCCGATACGCATCTCCTGCCGCGCGCGTCCGCGGCGGCTGTTTCAACGTAGAATGCGAGGTGGCGTCATTCCGTCGCAGGGATGCGCCGTGATCGAAGCACGGTCCGCGGCCAGCCGGGTCAGCAATGGGCCGCAAGGAGCATCGCTTGAACAATCTTCTGAAGAACATCGGAATCTGGCTCGTTATCGGCCTCGTCGTCCTCACGGTCGTCAAGCAGTTCGATTCCCGTCAATCGGCGAAGGATTCCGTGGCCTACTCCGATTTCATGGAGTCGGCGCGCAGCGGGCGCGTCGAGTCGGCGACCGTCGAAGGGCGCTCGATCAAATGGGTTTCGACCGACAAGAAGCGCTACGTGACCTACAGTCCGGGCGACATCTGGATGGTCGGCGACCTCGTCAAATACGGCGTCAAAGTGGAGGCGCGGCCCGAGGAAGAGCAAAGCTTCCTCGCGCAGATCTTCATTTCGTGGTTCCCGATGCTGCTGCTGATCGGCGTGTGGATCTTCTTCATGCGCCAGATGCAGGGCGGCGGGCGCGGCGGTGCGTTCAGCTTCGGCAAGAGCAAGGCGCGCATGCTCGACGAGTCGAACAATACGGTGACCTTCGCCGACGTCGCCGGCTGCGACGAAGCGAAGGAGGAGGTCGCCGAGCTCGTCGAATTCCTGCGCGATCCGTCGAAGTTCCAGAAGCTCGGTGGCCGCATTCCGCGCGGCGTGCTGATGGTCGGTTCGCCCGGTACGGGCAAGACGCTGCTGGCCAAGGCCATCGCGGGCGAGGCGAAAGTGCCGTTCTTCTCGATTTCGGGTTCCGACTTCGTCGAAATGTTCGTCGGCGTGGGTGCTGCGCGCGTGCGCGACATGTTCGAGCAGGCGAAGAAGAACGCGCCGTGCATCGTGTTCATCGATGAAATCGACGCCGTCGGTCGTCAGCGCGGCGCGGGCCTCGGCGGTGGCAACGACGAGCGCGAGCAGACGCTGAACCAGCTGCTCGTGGAAATGGATGGTTTCGAAGGCTCGGCGGGCGTGATCGTCATTGCGGCGACCAACCGGCCGGACGTGCTCGATCCCGCGCTGTTGCGACCCGGACGCTTCGATCGCCAGGTCGTCGTTCCGCTGCCCGACATCCGCGGTCGGGAGCAGATCCTGCTCGTCCACATGCGCAAGGTTCCGATGGCGCCGGACGTGAAACCGGACATCATCGCGCGCGGCACGCCCGGATTTTCCGGCGCGGATCTCGCCAACCTCGTCAACGAGGCGGCGCTGTTCGCGGCGCGCGGCAACAAGCGACTGGTCGACATGCTCGACTTCGAGCGCGCCAAGGACAAGATCATCATGGGTGCCGAACGGCGCTCGATGGTGATGCCCGAGGAAGAGCGGCGCAACACGGCGTATCACGAGTCGGGGCACGCAGTGGTCGCGATGCTGCTGCCGAAGACCGATCCCGTGCACAAGGTGACGATCATTCCGCGCGGCCGTGCACTGGGCGTGACGATGCAGCTGCCCGAAACCGATCGATACAGCATGGACAAGGAACGGATGCTGAACACCGTCGCGGTGCTCTTCGGCGGGCGGATCGCCGAGGAAGTGTTCATGAACCAGATGACCACCGGCGCTTCGAACGACTTCGAGCGTGCGACGCAGCTTGCCCGCGACATGGTGATGCGTTATGGCATGAGCGATTTGATGGGCCCGATGGTCTACGGCGACAACGAAGGCGAGATCTTTCTCGGCCGCGCGATCACGCGCACCGTCAACATGTCGGAAGAGACGATGCGCAACGTCGACGCGGAGATTCGCGGCATCATCGATCAGCAGTACGCGCTCGCGCGCCGCCTGATCGAGGAAAACCGCGACAAGGTCGAAGCGATGGCGAAGGCGCTGCTCGAACTCGAAACGATCGATTCCGATCAGATCGCAGACATCATGTCCGGGCAACCGCCGCGCCCGCCAAAGCCGGTGCCGGCTGCGACGCCCGGCACGACGATCGGCCCGGGTACCGTCGGCGGTACTGCGCCGACGACGAATCCCGCGCGATCGCGGCTCGATAGTTGATTGCGACGCAATCTGAAGCGGCGAGAGGTGCACGGCAACGTGCACCTCTTTTTTTGACGCTCGCAACCCTCGCGTCTGACGCTCCATGGCGATCCTCAAGGCCGGCCTCCACGACATCGATCTGTCGATGCCGTGCGTCATGGGCATCCTCAACGTGACGTCCGATTCGTTCTCCGACGGCGGGCGGCTCGAGCCGGCAGCGGCGCTCGCGCATGCGCGCCGAATGCTCGCGGACGGTGCCCGCATCATCGACATCGGCGGTGAGTCGACGCGGCCGGGCGCGACACCGGTCGACGAGGCCGACGAGTTGCAACGCGTCGTACCCCTGGTCGAAGCACTGGCACGGGACGGCGCCTGCGTGTCGGTCGACACCACGAAACCAGCTGTCATGCGCGCCGCGATCGGCGCGGGCGCTTCGATGCTGAACGACGTGCGCGCATTGCAGGCGCCCGCAGCGCTCGAGGTCGCGGCCGGCAGCAACGTGGCAGTGTGTCTGATGCATATGCAAGGCGAGCCCGGGACGATGCAGCAGGCGCCGGCGTACGCGAACGTCGTCGGCGAGATCCGCGCGTTTCTTGCACGCCGGGCGGCGGCCTGCATCGATGCTGGGATTGCCGCGAGCCGCATCGTCGTCGACCCGGGCTTTGGATTCGGCAAGACGCTCACGCATAATCTTGCTCTGTTGCGCGATCTCGCTGCAATCACGACGTTGGGTTATCCGGTGCTGGCAGGGCTTTCGCGCAAGTCGTCGCTCGGCGCGATCACCGGTCGCGACGTCGGCGATCGCCTGGCGGCCAGCGTCGCGGCTGCGCTGGCGGCGGCGATCCGCGGCGCACGCATCCTGCGCGTACACGACGTGCGCGAGACGATCGACGCGCTCGCCGTCTGGAATGCGATCGAGCCGTGGCCTGCCGCGCGCATGTCTCGGCAAAACGAACAATGAACGAACCAACGACGACGCAGCGACGGCATTTCGGCACCGACGGCATGCGCGGTCGCGTGGGGGACCCGCCGATCACCCCCGATCAGATTCTGAAGCTCGGTTGGGCCGCCGGTCGCACGCTTGCCAGGGGAGACGGCACGCGGGGCGAACGGCCCGCGGTGCTGATCGGCAAGGACACGCGCATCTCCGGCTACCTGCTCGAGGCGGCGCTGGAGGCGGGGCTGTCCGCCGCCGGCGTCGATGTGTACTTGTGCGGGCCGTTGCCCACGCCGGCGATCGCTTACCTGACGCGGGCATTGCGGCTGTCCGCCGGCATCGTGATCAGCGCATCGCACAATCCATTTGCGGACAACGGCATCAAGTTCTTCTCCGGCGGCGGTGCGAAGCTGCCCGACGACGTCGAGCTCGACATCGAGCGCGAGATGGATGCGCCGCTCGTCTGTGCGCCCGCCGCGGATCTCGGCAAGGCGTTCCGCGTCGGCGACGCGCCCGGTCGCTATATCGAGTTCTGCAAGAGCACCTTTCCGAACGAGCTCGATCTGCGCGGCTGCAAGATCGTCGTCGACTGTGCGCATGGTGCCGGATATCACGTTGCGCCACCGGTGTTTCACGAGCTCGGCGCTGAAGTCATCGCGGTCGGCGATGCGCCGAACGGCACCAACATCAACGCCGAGGTGGGTGCGACGCATCCCGCGTATCTCGCCGAACAGGTGCGCGCGCACGGTGCCGACTACGGCGTTGCACTGGACGGCGACGGCGACCGGCTGGTGATGGCCGACCACGACGGCCGCCTGTATGACGGCGATCAGCTGCTGTACGTGATCGCGCGCGACTATCAGCGGCGCGGCGTGCTCCGCGGCGGCGTCGTCGGGACGCTGATGAGCAACCTGGGTTTCGAACAGGCATTGTCTCGGATGGGTATCCGGCTTTTGCGCGCGAAGGTCGGCGATCGCTACGTACTCGAGCAGCTGCTTGCTCGTGGGTGGCATCTCGGCGGCGAAAATTCCGGGCACCTGATCTGCCTCGACAAGCACACGACCGGCGATGCGATCATCGCCGCGCTCGCCGTGCTGCGCGCGCTGATCGAGCAGCGCACGACGCTCGCCGAAGCCGCGTCGCCCGTGACGTTGTTCCCGCAGCGGTTGATCAACGTGCCGGTGCAGCGTGGATTCGATTGGCGCGCGAGCGAGACGGTGACCTCGGCGGAGCGCGTTGCCGCATCCTCGCTCGGCACCGCCGGGCGCGTGCTGTTGCGGCCGTCCGGTACCGAACCGGTGCTGCGTGTCATGGTCGAGGCGCGCGATCGCTCGCTGGCCGATGCACACGCCGAGACGATCGCCCACGCGATCGCGGCGGCGGCGGGGCAGGCGCTGTAGGGCGGCGGTCAGTGTCTATCTCTATCGCAGGACTTTGCACGGACAGGGGCTCGCACTGATGCGCGTCGTGATCACCGGCGGAGCGGGATTTCTCG
>JAICVH010000189.1 GCA_025935435.1 Burkholderiales bacterium | reverse complement strand
TCCGCACCCGCAGCGTCGATCGCATCTTCGGCTGAACAGGTCGGCACGCTGAAGCGCGTCCGCGACACCGCGACGCTGACGATCGGCGTCCGCGAGGCGAGCGTCCCGTTCTCGTTCATCGACAGCCAGAAGCAGCCGCAGGGCTACACGATCGACCTGTGCCTGAAGGTCGCCGATGCCATCAAGACCGAGCTCAAGCTCGCGCGGCTGGACGTCCGCTTCGTGCCGGTGACGTCCGCCAATCGCATCGCGATGGTGAAGGACGGCAAGGTCGACCTCGAATGCGGATCGACGACCAACACGCGCGATCGACAGAAGGACGTCGCGTTCGCGTACACGACGTTCGTCGCAGGCATCAAGCTGCTCGCGCGGAAGTCGTCCAACATCTTGGGCGTCGACGACCTTCGCGGCAAGACGGTCGTCGTCACCAAGGGCACGACGAGCGAAAAGATGCTGCGCCAGATGAACGATGATCGACTGCTGAAACTCACGATTCTCGAGGCGAAGGATCACGACGAGTCGTTCCGCGCGGTCGCCGACGGCAAGGCGATTGCATTTCCGATGGACGACGTGTTGCTGTACGGCCTGATCTCGAAGGCCAGCCAACCCGACGAATTCGCGGTCGTCGGCAAGTTCCTGTCGGTCGAGCCGTACGCGATCATGCTGCGCAAGGACGAGCCGGCTTTCGAACGGCTGGTCGACCGGACGCTCAACGAGTTATTTCAGAGCGGCGAGATCCGCCGTATATACGCACGCTGGTTCGCGACCAAGGAACTGACGGTGCCGATGAATCAGTATCTGAAGGAAGCGTTCGTCGTGCCGAACACGCACCCGGCGTGGCCGTGATCCTCAGAGAGCCACGGCGCGCGCAGCGTCGATCGGGTCGAGATCGCCATCGCGCGGCCACGGGCTTAGCAGCGTCGCGAGCGTCAGTTTTTCGAATTCGTCGGCGAAGCGCGCACTGATCCGATCGGGATCAGGACACAGCGCGCGATCGGCAACGATGCCGAAGCGCACGCTGCCGGCGTACGACAGAATGGACACGCCAAGCCCGATGTCACCCGATTGCGGCACCCAGAACATCAGGCTCGTGAGCTTTGCGCCGGCGAGCCAAAGCGGCGTCTGTGGTCCGGGCACGTTCGTCATCACCGCGGTCGCGTTGCGCGCGAGCGCCGACAGCACGGCGTCCTGCACCACCTGCGGGCCGGCGCCCATTGCGGCGAGCAGTCCGAGTGCAAGCAGCGGCTGATACGAACCCTTCAGTGCACGCATGTTCGCTCGGACCGCGTACAGGCGCTCGATAGGATTCTCGATGCCGATCGGCAGGTCGAGGAACACCAGACCGAAGCGGTTGCCGAGTCGGTACGCCTTGTCGAGCGGACGCAGATTGACCGGCACGAGCGCACGGATCGTCAGCGCGTCGACGTCGTCGCCATGCTCGATGAGGTAGTCGCGCAGCGCACCGGCAACGCACGCGAGCAACAGATCGTTGATCGATGCACCGAGCGCGCGGCCGACGGTCTTCACGTCGTCGAGCGGCAACGGATCGGCCCACGCGACCCGCTTCGCAACGCCGGGCGCTCCCTTGAAGCGCGTGCGCGAATCCTCGTCCATGAGCGCGAGTCTTGCGATTTCCGCGGTCAACGCCGAACCTTGTCCCGCGAGCGCGACTGCCTGCGCGGGATCGGTCAGCACCCCCGCGCCCTTTTGCAGCAGCAGGCGTCCGATCGACCCCGTCGACTTCAGCATGGCCGTCAACGGACCCAGCCAGTCGAGCGCGAGATCGTCCGTCGACGCCGGCCGTTCCTTCGCATGGAACGGCATCGCCGGCGGGCCGTCCGCGCTCACGTCCATCATTGACAGCATCACCCGAACGAGCGCGATGCCGTCGGCGTAGCAATGGTGGATGCGGGCGATGACGGCCGAGCCGCCGCGGAAATTCGCGACGAGGTGGAACTCCCACATCGGTCGCTCGGCCGGCAGCGGCGTCGCGATCAATTGCGAAGCGAGCGCCTGGAGTTCGGCGTCGCCGGCAGGCGGCGCAAGCTGCGATGTGACCACGTGGGCGGCGACGTCGAACGCCCGATCCTCGCGCCAGTACGCGCCGGTCGCCGTCTGCACGGGCACCTGGCGAAACCGCCGGAAGACGAGAAAGCGTTCGTCGATCACGCGGCGCAATCGCGCAAGCGACAAGCGGCGGTCGAACATCAGCACGCCGCAGATCATCATCAGGTTGGCGGGCCGATCCATCCGCAGCCACGCCGTATCGACCGCCGAGAGCTTTTCGCGCCTGGCCACGGGACTCGCAGGAATGGAATGGACGTGTTCGCGCGTTCGTTTGCGCGCGCGTTCACGTTGGCGCTAAAGTAGCACGATCGCTTGCGCGTTCAAACGACACCCGGGAGCCCCATGGCGGCAGCGCCGAAGCAGGATGATCTGAAGGCGAAGTTCCAGGCCGCAGCGGCGGCTGCGAAACAGACGAAGAAGCGCCCGGACAACGCGGCGCTGCTGAAGCTGTACGCGTACTACAAGCAGGCGACGGAAGGCGACGTCAGCGGCGATCGCCCCGGCGGCTTCGACTTCGTCGGGGGCGCCAAGTACGACGCGTGGTCGAAACTGAAGGGGATGAGCGGCGACGACGCGATGACCCACTACATCAAGCAGGTCGATCGCCTCAATCGCGACTCCTGACGGCTTGCGAAGGTCGCCGTCATTTGGCTGCCGGACGCGCGACTTTGCGCGCGGTTCGCGTTGCCCTCGGTGCGGCACCCTTGACCGGTTGCTCGACCGTTGACGAGCGCAGCGCACGCTTGCCGCCGCTCGCCTTGATCAGCTCGTTGACCGCTTCCGACAGCACATCGACGCGTGCGGCAAGGCGCTCGACATCGCTCTGTGTGTGCACGCCCAGGCGCGACAGCGCCCGCGCGACACGATCCTCGAACACTTTTTCGAGTTTGTCCCAGGTACCGCCGGCGATCTGCTGCATTTCACGCGCCTTGTTCTGCGCCGCGTCGCGTGCAGCGACCGCGGTGTCGCTTGCCGCTTGACGGGTGCGCGTTTCGACGGCTTCGCCCTGCTTGACGAGCGCGTCGAAGACCTTCATGCCCTCGGCCTGCGCGCGCGAGAATGCACCGAGCCCGGCGAGCCAGATCTGCCGCGACGATTCGAGCACCGATTTCGACATGTCCTTCTTCATCGCGCCGTCCCCACCCGCTTCCGCGTCGCGCGCGGCCCTCGCCTTTTTCAGCATGATGCCCCCACGAAATGACACGCGACGCGCAGGGTTGCCGCGTCGTTCGGCCGACCATCGATTCTAGGCGCGCTTCCTGTAGAGCATCCACTCTAAATCACCGTTCAGCGCACGCGGCCGATCGTTTGCCGCGGTTACAATCGGCGACCCTGCGCAGGCGCGACCCTGTTGCGCGCGCGAGCTCGATCACCGGCGCCATGCCGGCGCGATGGCGCCCCCCGGAAGGATATGCAATGGCCTATTTCGTGACCGGTGCGACCGGCTTCATCGGCAGTTACCTCGTCGCGAAGCTGGTGGCGCGCGACGAACCGATTTACGCGCTCGTCCGCAAGGGATCGCTCGAGCGGCTCGCCGCGTTGCGCGAAGCGTGGGGCGTCGACGACAAACGCGTCATCGCGGTCGTGGGCGACCTTGCCGCGCCCAGGCTCGGCCTTGGCGCTGCGGACGTTCGCAAGCTCAAGGGCCGGATCGATCATTTCTTTCATCTCGCGGCCATCTATGACCTGCAGGCATCGGCCGAGGAGCAGCGCAGCGCGAACGTGGACGGCACGCGACATGCCGTGCAATGCGCGACGGCGCTCGAGGCCGGATGTTTTCACCACGTGAGCTCGATCGCGGCCGCCGGCCTCTACGAAGGCGTCTTTCGCGAGGACATGTTCGACGAGGCCGAGGAACTCGATCATCCGTATTTCCGCACCAAGCATGACTCCGAAGCCGTCGTGCGCCGTGAATACGCGCGACCGTTCCGCATCTATCGGCCCGGGTTCGTCGTCGGCGATTCGAAGACCGGGCAGATCGACAAGATCGATGGCCCGTACTACTTCTTCAAGGCGATCCAGAAGATGCGCGAGATCCTCCCGCCGTGGATGCCCACGATCGGCATCGAGGGCGGGCGCATCAACATCGTCCCGGTCGATTTCGTCGCCAGCGCGCTCGATCACCTCGCGCACAAGAAAGGCCTCGATGGCCAATGCTTCCACCTGACCGATCCGGAGCCGCATCGCGTCGGTGAAGTGCTGAACATCTTCGCCGAGGCAGCGCACGCGCCGCAGATGACGCTGCGCATCAATGCAAAGCTGTTTGGCTTCATTCCTGCGCCGATCCTCTATGGCCTCGGTTCGCTGTCGCCGGTGAAGCGTGCAATGCGGGTGGTGCTGAACGACCTCGGCATTCCCCGTGACGTGTTCCAGTTCGTCAACTGGCCAACGCGCTACGACAATCGTGAAGCCGCGAAGGCGCTCAAAGGTTCGGGCATCACCGTGCCGCCGCTCGAATCGTATGCCGCGAAACTGTGGGATTACTGGGAGCGCAATCTCGATCCGGATCTCTTCATCGATCGCAGCCTCTCCGGTCGCGTGCGCGACAAGGTGGCCGTCGTGACCGGTGCGTCGTCGGGCATCGGACGGGCGACCGCATTGAAACTCGCCGAAGCAGGGGCGCGCGTCGTGCTCGTTGCGCGCGGCGAGGAAAAGCTGCTCGAAACCAAGGCGGAGATCGACAGGCTCGGGGGTGTCGCCGTCATGTACCCGGCCGATCTGTCGGACCTCGCGTCATGCGACGCGCTGGTCAAGCGCGTGCTGAAGGAGCAGGGCGGTTGCGATTTCCTGATCAACAACGCCGGCCGCTCGATCCGCCGCGGGATCATCAACTCGCTCGACCGCTTCCACGATTTCGAGCGCACGATGCAGCTCAACTATTTCGGCGCGATCCGTCTGATTCTCGGCTTCCTGCCCACGATGATTGCGCAGAAGCGCGGCCACGTGATCAACATCTCGTCGATCGGCGTGCTGTCGAATGCCCCGCGTTTCTCCGCTTACGTGGCCTCGAAGTCGGCGCTTGACTCGTTTTCCGCCTGCGCGGCATCCGAGTTCCTGGACAAGGGCATCAATTTCACGACGATCAACATGCCGCTCGTGCGCACGCCGATGATCGCGCCGACGAAGATGTACGAAAGCATTCCGACGCTGTCGCCGGAACAAGCCGCCGGGCTCGTCGTGCAGGCCATCGTGCACAAGCCCGTGCGCATCGCCACGCGGCTCGGCGTGTTCGGCGCGATCAGCCACGCGGTCGCACCCAAGCTGACGCAGGTGCTGCTCAACACGGCGTTCAACATGTTCCCCGATTCACCGGCCGCCCAGGGCAGGAAGGAAGGCGAGCCGCAACCGCTCACTGCCGAGCAAATGGCGTTCGCGCAATTGACGCAGGGCATTCACTGGTAGTCCTGACCTCACGCGCCGTGACGTCGCGCTTCCGCGCGCGCCGCGACGATTTCCGCGTACGCGCGCTCGAACACTTCGCGGTCGCCGAGCAGCGCGTTGTGGCCGACGCCGATCACCGTCACGTCGATCGCGCC
>JAICVH010000671.1 GCA_025935435.1 Burkholderiales bacterium | reverse complement strand
TCCGAGCTTATCGTCAGCGCGAAATTCGGCATTGCTGTTTACCCATCCGACGCCGACGATGCCGAATCGCTGCTGAAGAACGCAGAATCGGCGCTGTACCGCGCAAAGACGACATCCGAGCGGTACTTGTTCTACACCCAGAAGATGACCGAGCGGGTAAGCGCGCGCCTCACCCTCGAAAACAGCCTGCGGCGTGCCGTGCGAAGACACGAATTCGTGCTGCATTACCAGGCAAAGGTCGATGTGCAGACGCGCAACATCGTCGGCGTTGAGGCCCTGATGCGCTGGAACAATCCGGACACCGGCCTCGTGGCGCCGAAAGAGTTTATTCCCTTGCTTGAGGAGACAGGAATCATTCTGGGCGTGGGCTCGTGGGCGCTTCGGCAGGCGGCGGCCGACCACCGTCGCTGGAAACGCCTCAAGCTGCCCGCACCGCCCGTTGCCGTCAACGTTTCCGCGGTGCAACTACGCGACCGGGAGTTCGTTCAAATCGTGCGCGATATCGTGAAGCGCCAAGGGAAGTCACCGGCCCTCGGTATCGAGATCACCGAAAGCGTGATCATGGATGACGCGGAGGACACGGTGGCCAAGCTCGCGGAAATCTGCCGGATGGACGTGCAGGTTGCAATCGACGATTTTGGTACCGGTTACTCGTCGTTGTCCTACCTTGCCCGTTTGCCGGTTCACGCGCTGAAGATCGATCGCGCCTTTGTGATGGCGATGACGGACGACCCGAACACGATGACGATGGTGTCGACGATCATTCAGCTCGCCCATTCATTAAGTCTAAAAGTCGTGGCGGAGGGCGTCGAGACCGAGGAGCAGGCAAAGATACTGCGCCTGCTCAAATGCGACGAGATGCAAGGCTTTCTAATCAGTCAAGCGCTGCCCGAGCCAGACTTTCGCAACCTTCTCGAGACCCATCACCACAGGCTGCACATCGCAAGCCCGGCCTCATGAGTAGTCGGTCGTATCGTAGATCAGCCCCGAGCCAACGTCAGAGTCCCGACGATAGTTGTTGTCCGATTGCAGCGCCGACCGCATGACGAGCTCCGCTAGCAGGAGCTTCGCGACAACCTCCGGCACGTTGTCGCCAACAACTCCGACTCTGACGCCGAGCGTCACGCTGCGAACCGTGACCGTCGGCCCGTCGACCGTAAAGGACGCCTCATGCTCTTGTCCGTCCACGGCGATCCGAATGTTCCGCCCCGCCGGGGGCCGCTCGATGCTTTTCTGACGCACGTTTTCAATCTCCCAGTTTGGATGCCAAAAGGGAGGTGCAACGCTTGTGCCACCCCAGACGAAGGAATCGATGCGTATCGACTTCCGCTGCCGATCGAGCCCGATGTTGAGCGACCGCCCGCTTATCGCCTGATCCAGCGAGGTTGTCGACAGCACATCGCCATAGGCTGCCGTGAATTGCACTCGATCGCTTAGAGAGCCTGGCGAACCGCTTCATCAAGGTCCCACGCCTGCCCTTGCGCCCATGCCTCATCGAAGGCGCGATCACCCAGCCGTTGTCGCAACATCGCCAGCTCGCCGAGCCACCGACGCTCGGCGGTTGGCGGCCGCACCAGGCCGCGCCGTTCACGCGATCGCGATGTCGCACCGCAAAGACGCACCGCGTCGTCGTGGGCTCCGTCGAGGCGCGCGAGTACGGCATAGTCCTCAAGGCACTCGAGTAGCTCCGAGCGCATTTCAAACGCTTGGAATGCGCGCAAAGCGCCGCTAAGCCGAATTCGCGCGTTGGCGATGTTGCCCGCCACGAGGTCGACGTTTCCCATCCACCGGAGCGCCGACGCTTCGCCGCGCTTGTCACCAGCGTCGTGACACACCGCAAGCGAGCGGGCAATGCGGTGCAATGCTTCGGCCGGGTCGCTACTCATCAATGCAAGCTCGCCAAGCATGCGC
>JAICVH010000237.1 GCA_025935435.1 Burkholderiales bacterium | reverse complement strand
TGTACGGATTCGTCATTACGCTGTCTCTGATCGCCGTCATCTACATCGGCTTCGTCGCGCTGGTGCAGGCTGACATGAAGAAGCTCATCGCGTATTCGTCGATCTCGCACATGGGTTTCGTCACGCTCGGGTTTTTCCTGTTCAGCCAGCTCGGTGTCGAGGGTGCGCTCGCGCAGATGCTTTCGCATGGGTTCGTGTCCGCCGCGATGTTCCTGTGCGTCGGCGTGATGTACGACCGCATGCATTCGCGGCTGATCGCCGATTACGGGGGCGTCGTCAACACGATGCCGAGGTTTGCGGCATTCATGATGCTGTTCGCAATGGCTAACGCCGGGTTGCCCGGCACGTCGGGCTTCGTCGGTGAGTTCCTGGTGATCCTCGCCGCGGTCAAGGCGAATTTCTGGCTGGGCTTCGCGGCCGCGGTGACGCTGATCCTAGGCGCCGCTTACACGCTGTGGATGTACAAGCGCGTCATTTTCGGGGAAGTCGCGAACGAGAACGTCGCGAAGCTGACCGACATCGGCCGCCGTGAGTTCTGGCTCCTTGCCGTGGTGGCTGCCGCCGTACTCGGGATGGGTGTGTACCCGAAGCCGCTGATCGATGTCATGCACACGTCGGTCGCCGACCTGCTGCAGGTCGTCGCACGTTCGAAGCTGTAGCCCGATGCTCGCACAACTCAACTACTGGGCGGCGCTGCCGGAGATCGTCATCCTGGCGGCGGCATCGCTCATTCTGCTGATCGACCTGTTCGTTCCCGATGATCGCCGCCACGTGAGCTACTGGCTGACGCAGTTCGCGCTGCTGCTCGCGACCTGTGTGACGCTGACGACGCTCCGCGTGGAGTCGATCAAGGGATACCACGGGCTCGTCGTCGACGACATGATGGCGGACTTTCTGCGGATCGCCTGTTTCGTCTCGGTATCGCTGATGCTGTTCTATTCCAGGACCTACCTGCAGGCGCGCAATCTCTTCCGCGGCGACGTGTTCGTGCTCACGTTGTTTGCGCTGCTCGGCATGCAGGTGATGATCACCGGTGCCAATTTCCTGACGCTCTACCTCGGCCTCGAGCTGATGTCGCTGTCGTTGTACGCGCTCGTGGCGTCGCCGCGGGACCATCCGCGTTCGTCCGAAGCGGCGATGAAGTACTTCGTCCTGGGTGCGCTCGCATCCGGGATGCTCCTCTACGGTCTGTCGATGGTGTACGGTGCGACCGGCTCGCTGGACCTCGACGCCGTTGCGAAGGTCATTTACGGTCGGCAGGGCAGCAGTCTGCTTTTGACGTTCGGGTTGGTCTTCATCGTGTCGGGCCTCGCGTTCAAGCTCGCTGTGGTGCCGTACCACATGTGGGTTCCCGACGTGTATGACGGCGCGCCGACGGCCGTCACCATATTGATCGGCACGGCGCCGAAGATCGCTGCTTTCGCAATGACGCTGCGCATTCTTTCCGGCGCGCTGCAGGGCGCGGCCATCGACTGGCAGGGCATGCTGATCGTTCTCTGCGTGCTGTCGATGGTGCTCGGCAATCTGATCGCGATCTCCCAGACGAACATCAAACGGATGCTCGCCTACTCGACGATCGCGAACATGGGCTACATGCTGCTTGGGTTCCTGACGGCGAGCCGCTACGGATTCTCGGCTGCAATGTTCTATACGGTGTCGTATGCACTGACGAGCCTCGCATCGTTCGGCGTCGTGCTCCTCCTGTCCCGCCAGGGTTTCGAAAGCGACCAGCTCGACGATTTCAAGGGACTGAACCAGCGCTCGCCATGGTGGGCGTTCATCATGCTGCTCGTGATGTTCTCGCTCGCCGGGTTGCCGCCCACGATCGGCTTCTACGCAAAATTCATGGTGATCGAAGCCGCGATCAACGACGGTTTCGTCTGGCTGGCCGTGATCGCCGTCCTGACGTCGTTGATCGGCGCGTTCTACTATCTGCGGATCGTGAAGCTCATGTACTTCGACGATCCCGTCGAGACGATGCCGATCGTCGTGCGCGGTGACACGTGGGTCGCGCTTTCCGCCAACGGGTTGCTGCTGCTGATCCTCGGCGTCCTGCCGCAGCAGTTGATCGGGTTGTGCGCGATCGCGCTGACGCAATCGAACTTTCCCTGACCCCCGTCATGCGCGTCGGTTTGTTCGTCACCTGTCTCGTTGACCTGATGCGACCCTCGATCGGTTTCGCGGCGATCAGGCTGCTGGAAGCAGGCGGCGCCGACGTGTTCGTGCCGCCCACGCAGACGTGCTGCGGACAGCCGGCGTACAACTCCGGCGACCGCGCAGATGCGATCGCGCTCGCGCGCAAGGTCGTCGCGGAATTCGAGGGTTGCGACTACCTGGTGGCGCCGTCCGGCTCCTGCAGCGGGATGATCCGAACGCACTACGGTGAGCTTTTCACCGGCGATGCCGCATGGTCGACCCGTGTCGAGGCGCTCGCCCGCAAGACGTACGAGCTTACCGATTTTCTCGTCAGCGTCGCGGGCCTCGACCGGGTACCCGGCACGTTCAGCGGCTCGATCACGTACCACGACGCGTGCGCGGGCTTGCGCGAAATGGGCGTCAAGACGCAGCCGCGTGCGCTGCTCGCGAAAATTCCCGGCGTGCGCCTGGCCGAGATGGCCGAATGCGAAATGTGCTGCGGGTTCGGCGGCACGTTTGCCGTCAAGTTCGGCGAGATCTCCGCACGTCTTGCCGATAACAAGTGCCAGCATGTCGTGAACAGCGGGGCCGAAGCGGTCGTCGTGGGCGATCTCGGCTGCATGCTGAATATCGAAGGTCGACTACGCCGTCGCGGCGACGCGACGCGCGTACTGCACGTCGCCGAGGTGCTCGCGGGCGAGGCGCCGCAAGGGGACTGACCGTGCAAGTGGCATCGATGTATTTCAAGGAGCGCGCGCACGTCAAGCTGCACGATGCGCAGCTTCAGTACAACCTGCGCAAGATCAAGGGCAAGTTCGTCGAGAAGCGCAAGGTTGCGCTGACCGAGCTCGACGATTTCGAGGCGACGCGCGAAGCGGCGCGGGCGATTCGCCAGCGCGCACTGGACGATCTCGATGTATGGCTCTCGATTTTCGAGGAGAACGCGCGCGCGCGCGGCGCCACCGTCCTGTTCGCGCAGACGCCGGCCGAGATCAACGCGCTCGTGCTCGAAATCGCTCGCCGGCACGAGGTACGCAAGATCATCAAGTCGAAGTCGATGGTCTCGGAGGAGTCGGCGCTCGATCACGCGATCGAAGCGGCCGGTCTCACCGTCGTCGAGACCGACCTCGGCGAGTACATCCTGCAGATCAACAATTACGAGCCGCCTTCGCACATCATCGGTCCGGCGCTGCACAAGTCGCGCGAGGAAGTCGCGGAACTCTTCCACAAGCGCCACGGGAAACCGAAGAAGGAAGGCATCGACGAGCTGTGCCTAGAAGCACGCAGCGAGCTGCGCACGCATTACCTGACCGCGGACATGGGGATATCCGGCGGCAACTTTTTCGTCGCCGAAACAGGCTCGGTCGTCCTCGTCACCAACGAAGGCAATGCCACGCTGACGACGACGCTGCCCAAAGTGCACGTCGCAATCTCGGGTATCGAGAAAATCGTGCCGACGCTCGAGGACGTCGCGACGCTGATGCGCCTGCTGCCGCGCTCGGCGACCGGCCAGTCGATCTCCAACTACGTGGACATCCTGACCGGCGTCAAGGGACCGGGAGAATTCCATGGCGCGGAGCACATGTACTTCATCGTCGTCGACAGCGGGCGCACTGCACTGCTTGCAAGCGACGTGAAGGAGGCGCTCCGCTGCATCCGCTGCGGTGCCTGCATGAATCATTGCCCGGTCTACCAGAACGTCGGCGGACATTCGTACGGGTGGGTGTACCCCGGACCGATTGGCGCGATCCTGACGCCGATGTACGTCGGTCTGGAGAACGCGCTCGACCTGCCGCACGCATCGACGCTGTGCAATCAGTGCGGCGTCGTGTGTCCGGTCAAGATTCCGTTGCCCGACCTGCAGCGCAAGTTGCGGGAAAAGGAGTTCGAGCGACACCTGCGGCCGTGGTACGAGCGGTTCGGCCTGAAGGCATGGGGATGGCTCGCCGGGCATCCGGCGGTCTATGGCATCGTGACGAAGGTCGGCATTCGGGCATTGCGCCTGCTCGCCGATCGCAATGGAATGATTCGCAAGCTGCCACTCGGTGGCGGCTGGACCGACGAGCGCGACATGCCGTCGCCGGCCGGTCGCACGTTTCGCGAACTGTATGCCGAACGGCACCGCAATCGCGCGACGCCATCAATGGAAACCAGCCGATGAACGCACCGCATCCTTCCATCCCGCCGCTGTCCCGACGTGGCGAATCGCTTGGTACCGAGAACGCGTTCGTCGTGCTGGCCGAAGTGAATGCACTCGCGCGCGGCGGCCAGGACATCCTTTCGTTTTGCATCGGGCAGCCGGACTTCCCAACGCCGCAGAACATTCAGGACGCCGCGATTGCCGCAATTCGAGGCGGTAAACACGGCTACACGCCGTCGGCCGGCATCGACGAACTGCGCACCGCGGCAGCCCGCGATCTCGGCTCGCGGCGCGGCCTCGACATTCGACCCGACGACGTCGTCGTGGCGGCAGGCGCCAAACCGTTCATCGCGTACACGATCGCGTCGGTCACCGATCACGGCGTCGGCGATGAAGTCATCTATCCCGTCCCCGGCTTCCCGATCTACGAGTCGCAGATCATTGCGAACGGCGCGGTGCCGGTTCCGATCTTCCTGCGCGAGGCACGCGACTTCGCGTTCGATCCGGCCGAACTCGAGGCGAAGATCACGCCGAAGACGCGCCTGCTGATCCTCAATTCGCCGCAGAACCCAACGGGCGGTGTATTGAGCAACGCAGACCTCGATGCGATCGCCGAAATTCTGCTGGCGCATCCGCAGATCTGGGTATTCGCCGATGAAATCTATTCGCGGCTCGTCTACGACGGGCAATTCGAGACGCTGGCAAGCCGCGGGGGCA
>JAICVH010000597.1 GCA_025935435.1 Burkholderiales bacterium | reverse complement strand
CGCGCGTTGCTTGCAGTGCCGTTGATGCGCGAGGACCGCGCCATCGGCTCCATCGCGCTGTGGCGCGTTCAGCCGCAGCCGTTCACCGACAAGCAGGTGGCGCTGGTCAAGACCTTTGCGGATCAGGCGGCGATCGCCATCGAGAACGTACGCCTTTTCAACGAAACGAAGGAAGCGCTGGAACAGCAGCAGGCGATCAGCGAGATCCTGCGCGTCACGTCTGCGTCGCCGACGGACGTGACTCCGGTGTTGCAGGCGGTCGCGGAGCGTGCGGCCATACTGTGCGATGCGCCGTTCGCGCGTGCACTGCTCGTGGAGGGCGAAGCGCTGCGTCCGGTGGCCGATTACTCCGTCGGCGGGGAGGTCTTGCCGCAGCCCGCCGACCTGATTCCGTTGCGCCGAACGTCGGTCACCGGCCGCGCGGTCCTCGATCGCCAGAACGTTCACGTCGCCGACATCGTGCCTCTGCTCGACACCGAGTTTGTCGAATCGCGGGCGAGCGTCGTAGCGCTCGGCGCGCGTGCCGCACTCGCCGTTCCGCTGATGCGCGAAGGCGTGCCCTACGGCGGGATTTTCCTGTTCCGCCGCGTTCCCGGACTTTTCACCGAGGATCAGGTCGCACTGGTGCAGACCTTCGCCCGGCAGGCGGCGATTGCCATCGACAACGTGCGGCTCTTCAACGAGACGAAGGAAGCGCTCGATCAGCAGACGGCGATCGCCGAGGTGCTGCGCGTCATTTCGAGCTCGCCCACCGACGTGCAACCGGTGCTCGACGCGATTGCCGAGCGTGCGGCGCGGCTTTGCGACGCATCGGCGGCATCGATGTACCTCACCGACGGTGACGTACTGCGCCATCTGGCATCGAAGGGTCCATCACCCGATCCGGTCAGTCACGTCGAGGTGTTGCCGATCGACAGGCAATCGATTTCCGGCCGCGCATTGCTCGAGCGCCGCGCGATTCAGGTCTCGGACATGCTCGCGGAAGCGAGCGAGTACCCGCGCAGTCAGGCGATCGCGCAGCGCTTCGGCCATCGCACGGTGGTCGTGCTGCCGCTGTATCGCGAAGGACAGCCGGTCGGCACGATCCTGTTGCGTCGGCACGACGTGCGGCCATTCGACGAGCGCGAGATCGCACTGTTGCAGACGTTCGGCGACCAGGCGGCGATCGCGCTGGAGAACGTGCGCCTGTTCCGCGAGATCCAGGACAAGAGCCGCCAGCTCGAGATCGCGAACAAGCACAAGTCCGAGTTCCTCGCCAACATGTCGCATGAGTTGCGCACGCCGCTCAACGCGATCATCGGCTTCTCGGAAGTGCTCCTCGAGCGTCTGTTCGGCGACGTGAACGACAAGCAGCAGGACTACCTGAAGGACATTCACTCGTCGGGTCGACACCTGCTGAACCTCATCAACGACATCCTCGACCTCTCGAAGGTCGAGGCCGGGCGCATGGAGCTCGAGCCGTCGCGGTTCGACCTGCCCACGGCGATCGCCACCGCCATGACGCTGGTCCGCGAGCGCGCGCAACAGCACGACATCAAGCTCGGCATGGACGTCGATCCGGCGCTCGGAGAGATCGTCGCCGACGAGCGCAAGCTGAAGCAGATCCTTCTGAACCTGTTGTCGAACGCCGTGAAGTTCACGCCGGACGGCGGCCGCATCGACGTCCGGGCGACGTCGACGGCGAACGCGATCGAATTCGCAGTTCGCGATACGGGCATCGGCATCGCGGAGGCCGATCAGGAAGCGGTATTCGAGGAATTCCGGCAGGTCGGCCGGCACTACACGAGCAAGCAGGAGGGCACCGGACTCGGCCTCGCGCTCACGCGTCGCTTCGTAGAGCTGCACGGCGGTACCATTAAAGTCGAAAGCGCGCCCGGCAAGGGTTCGACGTTCACGTTTACGCTGCCGCAGGCGAGGGAGTAGACCGGTGAAGCTGATCCTGATCGTCGAAGACAACGAGAAGAACATGAAGCTCGTTCGCGACGTGCTTCAGGTGAAGGGGTACTCGACGCTGGAAGCCGGCACGGCTGAAGACGGCATTCGCCTCGCGGTATCGCATCAGCCCGACCTCGTGCTGATGGACATCCAGCTTCCGGGCATGAACGGCATCGATGCGCTCGGTGTGCTGCGCAGCGACCCGGCGACTGCAAAGATCCCGGTGATCGCGGTGACGGCGTCGGTGATGCAGCAGGATCGCAAGCTGATCACCGAAGCGGGCTTCGACGCCTACATCGGCAAACCCATCAACCTCAAGGAATTCCTCGACACCGTCAGTCGGACCGTGGGAGTCGACGGATGACGCCGGATGCGACGCGT
>JAICVH010000150.1 GCA_025935435.1 Burkholderiales bacterium | reverse complement strand
TGCGCGTAACCCCTTGGTTCATGTGGTGGGCGATACTGGGTTCGAACCAGTGACCCCTGCCGTGTGAAGGCAGTGCTCTACCGCTGAGCTAACCGCCCCGCGAACCCAGACAGGAGCCGCGATTTAACCATAGCGACGGGGGCAGTTCAAACCGCGGCGCGCGCTTTGTCGAGCGGTGTCCTGGACAATAACGCACCGAAACGGTGCATACCAGGCGTTCGAGTCGTTCGCGATGCACTCGCCGTATGCCGGCCGGGCGACCGGCATCTGATCCCAAACCGCTTTTCGAATCTGGCCTGCCGGTTGCTTATGGTCGACGCCACCGTTGTATCTTCGATGCTGTCCGCCCCGGTCTACGATGAAATGCGTACGCCGGACGGCTCGGTGCGCGCCCATTACGGCGCCTTTGCCGACTGGCTCGAGCGCACGCCCCCCGATCGCATTGCACAGAAGCGCGGCGAGGCCGAACGCATTTTTCATCGCGTCGGCATTACGTTCGCCGTGTATGGAGAGCAGTCGGGAACCGAACGGTTGATTCCGTTCGATCTCGTGCCACGCATCATTCCCGCCGACGAATGGACGCGACTCGAAGCAGGCCTCTCGCAACGTGTGCGCGCGCTCAACTTGTTTCTCGGCGACATCTATCACGACCAGGCGATCCTGCGCGCCGGCGTGATTCCGGCCGAGCGCGTGCTCGGCAACGCGCAATATCGGAAGGAAATGGTCGGCGTCGACGTGCCACGCGGCATCTATGCGCACGTCGCAGGCGTCGATGTCGTTCGCAACGACGAAGGTCGCTATTGCGTCCTCGAGGACAACCTGCGCGTGCCCTCCGGCGTCTCGTACATGCTCGAGAACCGGCGGATGATGATGCGGCTGTTTCCGGAGCTTTTCGCGACCTGCTCGATCCGGCCGGTTCAGCACTACCCCGACCAGCTCCTCGAGAACCTGCATGCGGTCGCGCCTGCCGGCGAAGAGCGTCCGACCGTTGCGGTGTTGTCGCCCGGCGCCTACAACTCGGCCTATTACGAGCATGCGTTCCTCGCGCAGCAGATGGGCGTCGAGCTGGTCGAAGGCCGCGACCTGTTCGTGCAGGACGATACCGTCTACATGTGGACGACGCGCGGTCCGGAGCGCGTGCACGTCATCTATCGCCGCGTCGACGACGACTTCCTCGATCCGCTCGCGTTTCGTCCGGATTCGATGCTCGGCGTCCCGGGGCTGTTCGGTGCGTATCGCGCCGGTCGCGTCACGCTGGCCAACGCGATCGGTACGGGCGTCGCGGACGACAAGTCGATCTATCCGTTCGTGCCGGACATGATCCGGTTCTATCTGTCCGAGGCGCCGATCCTCGACAACGTGCCGACGCTGCTCCTGTATCGCGACGACGATCGAGCCAGCGCGCTCGCGAACCTCGAGCAACTCGTCGTCAAGGAGGTGCACGGCGCCGGCGGCTACGGCATGCTGATCGGACCGGCGTCGACGGCGGCCGAACGCGAGGCGTTTCGGCAGCGCATCCTCGCTGCGCCCGAGCGTTACATCGCGCAACCGACCCTGGCGTTGTCGACGTGCCCGACGTTCGTCGCCGCGGGCCTTGCACCCCGACACATCGACCTGCGACCGTACGTTCTGTCCGGCCGGCAGGTCGTCATCGTGCCCGGTGGCCTGACGCGGGTCGCGCTTCGCGAAGGCTCGCTGGTCGTGAACTCGTCGCAGGGTGGGGGCACGAAGGACACCTGGGTGCTCGCGAACTCGGATGCGAGCGACGGCATGACGCAGTCGCAATCGCAATGTTGAGCCGTACCGCCAACGACTTGTACTGGATGGCGCGCCACATCGAGCGCGCCGAGAACACCGCGCGCCTGCTCGACGTTACGTATAGAACTTCGCTCGTGCCCTACCAGGTGCGAGAACCCGGTCTCGCGTGGGCGGAGCCGTGGTCCGTGCCGCTCATTACCCTCGGCCTCGCGACGACCTTTTACCAGCGGCACTCGCAGCTCACGGCAGAAAATGCGCTGCGTTTCATGATCTTCGATCCGACCAACGCATCGTCGATCCACGAATGCCTGCGCGTGGCCCGCGAGTCCGCGCGCTCGGTGCGCGGCGCGATTACGTCTGAAATGTACGAGGACCTGAATTCGGCGTGGATCGACATGCGGGCCTACGATTACGATCGGATCCAGGCGAGCGGCGTGTCCGACTTCCTGGACTGGGTGAAGATGCGCTCGCATCTGTTCCGTGGCGTGACCTTCGGGACGATGCTGCGCGACGAGGCCTACCACTTCATCCGGCTGGGCACGCACATGGAACGCGCTGACAACACCGCGCGCATCCTCGATACCAAGTACCACATCCTGCTGCCGTCGGTCGCCGACGTCGGCGGCGCCGTCGACTACTACCAGTGGGCATCGCTCTTGCAGTCGCTGTCGGGCTTCGAGTCGTATCGCAAGATCTACAGCGACGTGATCGCGCCCCGGCGAATCGCCGAACTGCTGATCCTTCGCGACGACATGCCGCGATCACTCCATAGTTGCATGAACTTCATTCACGACACGCTCGGATTGCTCTGCGACGAGAACAGCCGCGAACTCGAGCGTCAGGCGGGCGAGCTGCATGCGCGCCTGCATTACGCGCGCACCGACGACATCATGGAGTTCGGCCTGCACGAATACCTGATGGAATTCCTGGAACATATTTCGCGCCTCGGCGCCGAAATCAATCGGGTGTTCCTCGTTCCGTCGTACCACACCGTCGGCGCAATGCGCATCGGCCCGCGGCCGACCATCGCGTCCAGCACGATCAGACCGTCGGATGTCCTGCGTTAACATTCAGCCCCTTATCAACAGGACTTCGCGTCGTTTTTCATGACTTATTGCGTGGCAATGTCGCTGGACGCCGGGATGATCTTCGCGTCGGACTCGAGAACCAATGCCGGCGTCGATCAGATCGCGCGCTTTTCGAAGATGCGCGTGTTCGCGCGGGACGCCGATCGCGTGATCGTCATGCTGTCGTCCGGGAACCTCTCGATCACCCAGAACGCGGTCAACATTGTCGAGCAGAATGCGCGGGCGACGGGCGACGACGCGCAGCATATCTGGAATGCGACGTCGATGTTCGAGGTCGCGCGGCTGCTCGGCGACGCGCTGCGCGAAGTCAAGGCGCGTGACGGTCCCTATATGGAGCAGCACAACATCGACGCATCGGCGAACTTCATCGTCGGCGGTCAGATCCACGGCGAGGCGCCCCGGCTTTTCGAGGTCTATTCGGAGGGCAACTTCATCGAGGCCACGCCCGACACCTGCTATTTCCAGATCGGCGAATCGAAGTATGGCAAACCCGTGATCGACCGCGTCGTGCATCGCGGGACGTCGCTGCTGGACGCGACCAAGTGCACGATCGTCTCGTTCGATTCGACGATGCGCTCGAACATCTCGGTCGGCCTGCCGATCGACCTGCTCGTCTACGAGACGGGCAGCCTGAAGATCGCGCTGCAGCGGCGCATCCAGGAATACGACCCGTACTTCCAGATGGTTCATCACCAGTGGGGCGAGGGCCTGCGGCGGGTGTTCGCGCAGCTGCCCGATCCCGACTGGCTGTGACTGCTTCATGACGCCGGGCGGCCACGGGCGCTGAATGTCGATTCGCGTCGCGCTCGCGCATCGCACGACCTATCGTTACGATCGGCTCGTCAACCTGTCGCCGCACGAAATCCGACTGCGTCCGGCGCCGCATTGCCGTACGGCGATCGTCGGCTATTCGCTGCGCGTCGAGCCGGCCGAGCATTTCATCAACTGGCAGCAGGATCCGTACGGCAATTTTCTGGCGCGCGTCGTCTTTCCGCAGCGGACCGATCGGCTGCAGGTCACGGTCGACCTGACGGCTGATCTCACCGTCATCAATCCGTTCGACTTCTTCGTCGAACCGTATGCCGAGGTGTTTCCTTTCGCGTACGCACCCGCGCTCGCGCAGGAATTGGTGCCGTTTCTCGACGTCGAGCCGGCGGGACCGCGGCTTGCTGCATGGATCGAACGCTTCCGCAGCGAAGTCGCGCCTGGTCTCTTGACGGTCAACCTGCTGGTCGCACTGAACCAGCGGTTGAAGCAGGACGTTGCGTATCTGGTGCGGATGGAGCCGGGTGTGCAGGCGCCCGAGGCGACGCTGGAACGGGCGAGCGGCTCGTGTCGCGACAGCGGCTGGCTACTGGTACAGATCCTCCGGCATCTCGGGATCGCCGCGCGTTTCGCATCCGGCTATCTCGTGCAACTGGTTGCCGATGTGAAGCCGCTCGATGGGCCCGCGGGTCCCGATCGCGACTTCACGGACCTTCACGCCTGGGCGGAGGCTTACGTGCCCGGCGCCGGCTGGATCGGGCTCGATCCGACGTCGGGATTGCTCGCCGGCGAAGGTCATATCCCGCTCGCATGCACGGCTTCGCCAGGCAGCGCTGCGCCGATCACCGGCATGGCGGACGTCGCAAACGTCCAATTCGATTTCGAGATGCACGTTACGCGCATTCACGAAGATCCGCGCGTGACGCGACCGTACAGCGACGCGCAGTGGGCGGCGATCGACGCGCTCGGCGAGCGCGTCGACGTCGAACTCGCCGCTGCCGACGTGCGGCTCACGCAAGGTGGCGAGCCGACCTTCGTTGCGATCGACGCGCCCGATGATCCGGAATGGAATTACACGGCGATGTCGCCGGCCAAGCGGCGTCTCGCTGAAACGTTGCTGCACCGGTTGCATGCGCGCTTCGCCCCCGGCGGGCTGCTGCATTTCGGCCAGGGCAAGTGGTATCCCGGGGAACCGTTGCCGCGTTGGGCGCTGGGCGTGTTCTGGCGTGCGGACGGCGAGCCGCTCTGGCATGACGACGCGCTGTTCGCCGATACGCAAGCGCCCGGCAGCGTATCGATCGAATCCGCGCAGGCGTGGATCCGCGCACTGGCCGAGCGACTCGGATTTCCGGGCGACTACGTGCTGACGGCGTACGAAGACGTACCGCGTGTATTGCTCGATGAGAGCGCGCTGCCGGGGAACATCGACCCGTTCGAGTCCGATCTTGCCAAACCGGGCGAACGTGCGCGGATTGCCCGGTTGCTCCGCGCCGGCATCGAAAAGCCGGCCGGATTCGTTCTGCCGCTGAAGGCAATCGATGCAACCGACGCGGCCGACATCGGTTGGGAAACGAGCCCGTGGCCGTTGCGGCGTGACCGCCTGTACGCGATCGCCGGCGATTCACCGCTTGGATTCCGGTTGCCGCTCGCGTCGCTGCCGGACGTGCTGCCGGACGAAGCCGAGCAGGAACCCGAACGCGATCCGTTTGCGACGCCCGACAAGTTGCGCAAACGCGACGAGATCAAAGCACGACGCGGTCGCGCGCGCGGAGAGAAACCGCGTGAAGTCATCAAGACGGCGCTGGTCGTCGAAGTGCGCGAAGGACACTTGCGCGTGTTCGTCCCGCCTGTGCAGCAGACCGATCGCTACGCCGAGTTGATCGCGGTGATCGAGGACACGGCGCGCGCGTGTGCGACGCCGGTGGTGGTCGAAGGCTATGCACCGCCGCGGGACCCGCGCGTGCATGCGCTGCTCGTGACGCCCGATCCGGGCGTCATCGAAGTGAACGTTCATCCGGCCGGCACCTGGCGCGCGTTGATCGACGTCACGCAGATCCTTTACGAAGAGGCTCGCCAGTCCCGGCTCGCGACCGAGAAATTCATGCTGGACGGCCGGCACGCGGGCACCGGCGGTGGTAATCACGTCACGCTCGGGGGCGCGACGCCTGCGGACAGTCCGCTGCTGCGACGCCCCGATCTGCTGCGAAGCCTGATCACGTACTGGCAGAACCATCCGGCGCTGTCGTATCTTTTTTCGGGCCTGTTCGTTGGACCGACGAGCCAGGCGCCGCGTGTCGACGAGGCGCGTGATGATCGGCTCTATGAGCTGGCCATTGCGTTCCAGCAGCTCGACCGCCTGGCGCCGGCGGGCAAGGAATCGACGAAGCCCTGGCTCGTGGACCGCCTGTTGCGACATTTGCTCACCGATCTCACCGGCAACACGCATCGCGCGGAATTCTCGATCGACAAGTTGTATTCGCCCGATTCGCCGACCGGACGGCTCGGGTTGCTCGAATTTCGCGCGTTCGAAATGCCGCCGCATTACCGGATGGCGGCGGTGCAGATGCTGCTGTTGCGCGCGCTTGTCGCCCGCTTCTGGCGCACGCCGTACCGCGGCGAGCTGATCGCATGGGGCACGGCACTGCACGACCGGTGGC
>JAICVH010000607.1 GCA_025935435.1 Burkholderiales bacterium | reverse complement strand
TTCTCCTCATTTCGAAACACAAGGAGAAAACCCGGCACTTCGACAAGCGTTCCACGTGTTCCGCATGGAACACGGCGGTGCGACACTGCGATCAGAAGCCGCCCCAGTACGGCGGCATCCCGTAATAGCGATGCAGCTCGGCTTCCTTCGCGCGATCGCCCCAGTCGAAATCCTTGTCGGCGCGGAATGAAGGCGCACGCCTCAAATCTTCATCGTCGATGTCGAGTTCGTAGGCTTCGAACCTGGTGTTGTAGCGAAGCCGTGCCCATGGCAGCGGAATCAGATTGGCCCCGATACCCAGGAACCCGCCAAAACTCAAGATTGCATACGAAACTTTACCACTGACCTTGTCGATCATCAGCCGCTCGATGTGGCCGATCATGTCGCCGTTCGGTCGGCGCACCGCGGTCCCTTCGACGCGGTCGCTCGCGATCAACTGATGCGGCCTGGTCATGACGTCGCTTGTCATTGCACCCTCCACACGTGAATGGAAACCAACGCTGCACCGCGTCACCGGTTCCACCGCGGCGAAATAAGACAACCATCCTTTCCTATCGGGAAAGGATGGTTGCTGCGTCGGCTAGGCCGCCTTCCGCGCAGACGCGGTCGCGGGTTCACTTTGGTGATCGATCAGCGGTGCCGAGAAGGACGCGCGCGATGCTAGAATCGGTGTTGTCGCTCCGGCGCAACGGCCGCAGGCCGAAGGACCATGACGCACCTCATCACCGACGAGTCCGGCGACATCGAATCCAAGGTTGCTTGCGACGGCCTGCCTGGCCCGCAACATGGATGAAGCGGCGGGGTCGGCCTCGGTCTTGCCATCACCAACGCGCGCTCGCGCATGATGGCGCGCTGTCGCTGCACGACCGGCAACCGCATGGACTGGTGGTCCGACGATTGCCGGTTCGCCAGCAGAGCGAGCGGCCCGCGGCCTAGACGCACAACAGCTCAGGCGATGGCTGCAAACCGCTGGCGGATTCAGGCGGCGAGTGCGTCCGGATGTGCCTCTTCATAGATCGCGATCGCTTCGAAGCGATAATCGCAGGCGCGGCAGAACCAGAGGAACGACGTGCGGCCAGGACTGCTCTCGACCCAATCGGGCCGCGCGATCGGCTTGCCACACTGCGCACAGGGATTTCCACGGGGCTGATAGCTGGAATCGACTCGAGCCATGGCGCATCTCCCTGGATTTCGGGCGTCGTGACGACGCCTCGCTTTCTTTAAATGTCGATGAATGGGACAGGTTTACTGTCGAAAAGAACTGGTTTGTGTCGCGACGTCATCTTTACACCTTGACTGCGTCTTTTGCACGACATTCTTGCGCGTCCGACGCAGATTCGCGCCGACCGACGCGATGCATCGCACGCACAATTTAAGCGTCACACTCGCCGTGGTCGTTGGCGCGCGCCCTGCTGCACAAGCCCCCGCCGCGATGTTGCCGATTTTTCGCCACATCTGCGCCCGCTAGTGGAACTACCGAAAAACCGACCGTCAAACGCTCACGTCCACCGAGATCGTTTTTATGAAAAGTTTCCCGAAGTTTGCGCCGAAATTCGCGATGAAATTCGGCTGGCTTGCCGTCGCGGCGGCGCTGTTCGTTTCATCCGAAGCAAGCGCGCAGAGCCGTGCGCAATATGAAAGCATGGTCGCAACCCACGCTGCCGCCAACAACGTGCCGGAAGCGCTGGTGCACCGGGTGATCGTGCGCGAGAGCAAATATCATCCAAACCTCGTCGGGCGCGGCGGCACCATCGGGCTGATGCAGATCAAGCTCGCCACCGCGCGCGGCCTTGGCTACACCGGCGACGCTGCGGGCCTGCGCGATCCCAACACCAACCTCGCCTGGGGCACCAAATATCTGGCCGGCGCCTACCGCGCCGCCAACAGCGATCACACCCGAGCTGTGCGTTATTATGCGAGCGGCTATTACTACGCCGCAAAGCGCCAGCGGATTGAACGGCAGCCTTTGCAGCTCACGCCGGTGCTGGCGAGCGGTGCGCCGCCGAAAATCGTCGGCCGGCCGGCCGGAACAGCGAAAACGCCCGCTGACGCGAACGCGATGCAGGCCACACAATAGTCGTCGTCATGGCCGGGCTTGTCCCGGCCATCCACGTCTTTGTTCCATCGGCAAGGAAGAGCGTGGATACCCGGGACAAGCCCGGGCATGACGAGTTCATGTCCGTTGACACCCCGGCCCAACCGCCTACATTAGAGCT
>JAICVH010000267.1 GCA_025935435.1 Burkholderiales bacterium | reverse complement strand
GACGCGCAACTGGCCCTCTCCAGTCAGGAACACGGCGAGGTCGCTCGCGCCGAACAGTCGCTGACAACTGTCGAGAATCTTGTCGAAAACCGGCTTGGGATCGGCGACCGAGCTGCTGATCACCTGCAGGACTTCGGACGTCGCGGTCTGGCGCTCGAGCGTCTGCCGGGTCTCGTTGTACAGGCGAGCGTTCTCGATCGCCACCGCCGCTTGCTGCGAAAGGCCGACAAGGAAATCGAGCTCCGCCTGATCGAACGGCCGCCCGCCCGTGCGCCAGACGGCGAGCGCGCCCTTGACGATGGTGCCGGCGAGCAACGGGGCCACCATCAGCCGCTCGTGCTCGGCGGGGGCGGTTCCGGCGATTTGGATGCCGCGCGCATCTTGGGACGTGTCGTTGATGAACTCGGCACGCCCCGCCGCGAGAATGCTGCCGATGATGCCGATGCCGGTCTCGATGTCGGTTTCGCGGATCTGCTCGGCGACGGTGCCGAGCGCCACGATCGCGCGGTAGCGCTCTCCGTCGGCTTCGGGCAGGAAGATCGCGCTGTTGTCGCAGTGGAGCAGGTCCTTGGCGTGGTTCGCGATGCGATCCATGACCGTCGCGAGGTCGAGCGTCGACGACAGGTGCCGGCCCACCTCGGCAAGAGCCGCCGTTTCGCGGGTTCGGCGCTGGGTCTCGTCGAACAGGCGCGCATTGTCGAGCGCGATGCTGAGGCTGTTCGCGAGCGTCTCCAGCAACCGAACGTCCGAGTCACCGAAGGCGAACTCGCGCTTCATGTCCATCATCTTGATCAAGCCTTGCACCTGATCATCGGCAATGAGCGGAACGTAAACGGCCGACGTCTCCCCTTGCGCGCCCGGTAACACGTGCGAACCGTACCGGATCATTTCTTCGGCCATATGCTCGTTAATGACGAGCGTTTGCCGGGTCTTGAACACATGCGCCGCGAAGCCGCGATCGTCAAGCGGTATTGGCGCGAGCGTCAGGCGGCGTCCATATTGCCGGCAATAGGGGAAGTGGATGAGCCCCTCGTCGAAAATGCGAAGCTCGACGTCGAAGTCGGGAAAGATCTCGCTGATCTTGTCGCCGACGACGTCGTAGATGCCCTGGATGTCGAGCTTCGTCGCGAGCGCGGCCTGTACGCCGTTGATGATGCCGAGTTCGGCGGCGCGCTGCTTCGTCTCGCGCAGCAGACGCTGCGATTCGTCGAACAGGCGCGCATTCTCGAGTCCGATACCCATGCTCGCCGCCACCGTGGTGAGGAGGCGTACTTCGGCTTCACCGAACCCATGCTCGCGCTCGTAGTTTTCGATCGAGATCGTACCAAGGGCACGGTCGCTGCCGAGAATGGGAACGCCGATCGAGGAAAGACTCTGATCGGTCCCCGGTATCGTCTGAAAGCCTTTGACCTCATATTCCGCTACCGTGTTGACGATGATCGGACGCCGGGTTTCAAGCATGCGCAGGAACGGTTCACCCTGCCGGGTTTTTCTGGGCGGCACATCGTCCAGCTTGGCACCATGTTCGTAGTTGTAGAGATAGTGGACGAGCTCCGCGTCGCGGTCGTACCAGCGGATCGTCAGATCACCCGTGTTGAATACTTCGCGTAGCTTGTCGCCGACGAGATCGACGATCGCCTGGAACTCGAGCTTCGCCGAAATACCCTGTTGAATGCTGTTGATGACGGCGAGCTCGGCATTGCGCTGTTCGGTTTCCTTGAGCAGGCGCTGCGTCTGGTCGAAAAGCCGCTGCGTTTCATCGAAGAGCCGCGCGTTTTCGAGCGCAACGCCCATGCTGGCCGCGACGGTTTGCAGGAGTCGAACGTCGGCGTCATCGAATGCGTATTCGCGTTCGTGGTTCTCTACGACGATCGAGCCGATGACGCGATCGCTGCCGATGATCGGCATGATCACGCCGGACTTCGACGTGTCCGTCCCGGGCAGCGTGCCGACGGAAGCCGCTTCGGCGACGGTATTCATCACGCGCGCCTCGCGCATCGCGACGAGCGTCTCCCACGTTATCGTTCGGGGCGGCGCCGGCGGCACTGCCGGCAGCGGCTGCCCATGCTCGTATTCGTACAGGTAGTGGATGCGCCTTTCGTTGTAATCGAACCAGCGGATTCCGATGTTCCCGGTGCGAAGGACCTCGCGGAGCTTGTCGCCGACCAGATTCACGATCGCCTGAAAATCCAGGTTCGCCGACATGCCGCTCTGAATGCTGTTGATCACAGCCAGCTCGGCGTTGCGCTGTTCGGTTTCTTTGAGAAGCCGTTGCGTTTCATCGAACAGCCAAGCGCTTTGCAGCGCGGCCGCAAGCGCGGTGGCCACGGTTGTCAGCACGTCGACATCTGCAGGCCCGAATGCGTAATGCCGCTCGAAATTCTCGATGCTGATGTCGCCGAGCAGTCGGTCGCCGCCGAAGATCGGCACGACGATCATCGACTTGCTCATGTCGGTCCCGGGTACCGCAGCCTGCCCCCAGCGGGCATAGTCCTCAGGTGTGCTGCACACGATGGCGCAACGCGTCTTGCGCATGGTTTCGTAAATGCCCCCGGGCCTTGGCGCCTGGGGTTTGACGTGCAAGCGTCGCCCATGCTCGTACGCGTAAACCATGTGAACGAGGTTGGCCTTTTCGTCGAGCCAGCTGACGCTCAGATTCGGGGTCGCGAACAACTGCCGCAACCGATCCCCGACGAGATCGACGATCGACTGGAAGTCGAGTTTCCTGGCGAGTCCCTGCTGAACGAGGTTCACGAGCGCGAGCTCGGTCTCGCGCTGCGCAAGCACCTGTCGGATCGAGGGCGGCTTGATGGCGAGCGTGGGCGCTACCGGCTTACCCGGCTCTTTGGCGCTGCGAGCCTTCCGCGGCGTACTTGCCATCCGTCAGCGAACCTCCTTTGTCATCCCGTGGCACCGCATGCGGCGATGTCCAGCGCCCCAATTCCGGCCGGCGCTAGTCTACAGGCGGCCTGGGGTCCGGGACACTCGTGCTCGTCGACCGTGCGTCGGCGGGTTGCGCATGCTCGGTCGTATCCGGGTGCTCCCCGAGTGCGGGCTCGTGCCTCGCGACAGGCGCCGCCCGCGATATCGCGGCAAGAATGCCTCCCAGTAAGGCCGTCGGCGATGGGGGGCAGCCGGGGATCGTAACGTCGACGGGCAACACCTTGTCGACTGCGCCAATGGTCGCGTAACTTTCGCCGAAGATGCCGCGGCCGCATGCGCACTCGCCTGCAGCAATCACGAGTTTGGGCTCGGGCGTAGCGTCGTAGGTCCGACGCAGCGCGATCGCCATGTGCTTGGTGACCGGTCCGGTGACGAGCAGCGCGTCGGCATGACGCGGACTCGCGACGAAGCGAATGCCGAGTCCTTCGATGTTGTAGTACGGGTTCATCAGCGCGTGCGCTTCCAGCTCGCATGCGTTGCACGAACCGGCGTCGACGTGGCGAATCGTGAGCGCCCGCCCGAGCGTGCGCAGGATGTCATGTTGCAGCCGCGCGACGAGGACGTCCTCCGCCGCCGGCTTCGGTGGCGGCTCGCTGACGATGCCGGTGCGGGCGATGCGGCGAAGGACGTGAAACATGGCGTGCGGGTTGCGCGATGCGTCGTGAAACGCGTGTTAAAGGTCGTGACCGCTGTACGACAGGTTGAACGACTTGTTGATCAGCGGGAAGTCCGGAACGATGTTGCCGATCACCGCGTGCTCTATTACCGGCCAGTTCGACCAGGACGGATCGTGCGGATGGCAGCGGCGGATCGTCCCGTTTTGGCCCGATTCGACGGCGACCAGCACCGGGCCGCGCCAACTTTCGACGTAACCGAACGCGAGGCGGCCGTCCGGCGCCTCGCGCAACGGCACGCAAGCCTCACCGAACGCAGGCGGATCGAGCAACGCGGCGGTGATCGACGCGATCAGCCGTGCAGATTCCAGCGCTTCGTCGAAACGAACGGCAACGCGAGCGGCTACGTCTCCGCCGCTTTGGACAGCGATTCTCACATTGAGCGCATCGTACGGCGGTGGCGCGAAATCGACGCGAATGTCGCGCGCGATGCCGCTCGCGCGTCCCGCAAGGCCGAGCAGCCCCAGGTTTGTCGCGAGCTCGGGGCTGACGCGTCCCGCGGTTCGAAAGCGATCCTGCAGGCCGGCATGCTCATCGTAGATGTCGCGCAACGCCGCAACGTCACGCGCGATGCGATCGGCTTCATCGCGCATCGCATGGACATGCTCGAATGCAAGGTCGCGCGCGACGCCACCCGGGATCACGACGTCCATCAGCAGGCGATGTCCAAACGCTGCGGCATTCGAGCGCAATACGTTCTCCCGCAGCCGCGAGAACTGCGCGAGCCCGAACGCGAAACCGCCGTCGTTGCCGAGTGCGCCGAGATCGCCGAGGTGATTGGCGAGTCGCTCGCGTTCGAGGCAAAGCGCACGCAGCAACGCCGCGCGCGCAGGAGGCGTCGTGCCGGTAACGCATTCGACCGCCTGCGCGTATGCCCACGCAAACGCGGCGGTGCTGTCGCCGGATATGCGTCCCGCGAGACGCGCGCCGTCCTGCAAGGTCATCGCCTCGAAGCGTTTCTCGAT
>JAICVH010000489.1 GCA_025935435.1 Burkholderiales bacterium | reverse complement strand
TCGGGCCGGTCGGTCCTGCGCAGCACCTGCATGCCGAGGACGTTCGTGTAGAACGCAATCGACCGCTCGAGATCGCCGACCCGCAACATCGTATGCAGCATTCGCATCGTTGCCTCACGTGGTGAATTCATCACGCGCGTCCGTCGCGCGCATTGCCGACGACCCCGTCACAGCTCGATCATCTCGAAGTCCTCCTTGCGCGCGCCGCACTCGGGACAGCTCCAGTTCGGCGGGACGTCCTCCCACAGCGTCCCTGGCGGAATGCCGTCCTCCGGCGCGCCCACCGCCTCGTCATAGATGTAGCCGCAGATCAGGCACATGTATTTTTTCATTGCAGTCGGGCAAGGGCCGTCGAGACGGTCGCCGTGGATTGCGGTGGCGGCCGTCGACGCGTGCACGCAAGGGCCAGCGTAGAATGCGCGAGTGTAGCAACCCTCCCACCGTCCCCGGCGCGCGGTCGCGCCGCGTCATGATGTCTGCCGCCGACGATCCCGCGTTTCCTCCGGTCGTGCTCACGTTTGCCGCCTCCGATCCGTCGGGCGGCGCGGGCCTGCAGGCGGATGTTTTGACGCTCGCAAGCATGGGTTGTCATCCGCTTTCGGTGGTGACGGCGCTGACGGTCCAGGACACGCTCGGCGTCGAAGGCGTGCTGGCGATCGACGGCGACTGGGTCGCCGATCAGGCACGTGCACTACTCGAGGACATGCCGGTCGACGCATTCAAGATCGGCGTGCTCGGCAGCATCGAAAACATCGCTGCAATCGCCGAAATCCTGTCGGATTATCCGGACGTTCCCGTCATCCTCGATCCAGTGCTCGCATCCGGGCGCGGCGACGAGCTCGCGACCGACGACATGGCGCACGCCATGCGGGAGTTGTTGCTGCCGCAGACCACGGTGCTGACGCCGAACAGCATGGAATGTCGACGCCTTGCCGATCTCGATGACGACGAACCCTCGCTGCACGCGTGTGCGGCGCGTCTCGTCGAGGCGGGCAGCGAATACGTGCTCGTGACCGGCACGCATGAACCGACGGCGCTCGTCGTCAACACGCTCTACGCGAAGAGCGGCATCGTGCGCTCCGACACGTGGCCGCGCTTGCCGTACCAGTATCACGGGTCCGGGTGCACGCTCGCATCGGCGATCGCGGCGATGCTCGCCAACGGACTCGCACTTCCGGAAGCGGTGCGCGAAGCACAGGACTACACGTGGCACGCACTTGAGAAGGCGTATCGCCCGGGCATGGGACAGTATCTTCCCGACCGGTTGTTCTGGGCGCGCGACGAGCGGGACGCACGTGATGGCGAAGCTTCCGACGCGCCCGAAGCGGTAGCGGCCGACGCGATCGAGCCGGTACGGCGCAGCGACGTGCGAGGGACGCATTGACGTCGCGGGCGCTGCGCGTCGCGCGCATCGCAGGATTGTATGCGGTGACACCGGAAATCGCCGATACGGCGCTGCTCGTGCGTAACGTGACCGCGGCGATCGACGGCGGTGCGGCGATCGTGCAATACCGCAACAAGACGGCGGGACCCGCCATCGCGCGCGTACAGGCGATCGCGCTCGCCCAAGTCGCTGCGTCGCACGCCACGTTGTTCATCGTCAACGACGACGCGCGCCTCGCGGCGGAGGTCGACGCCGACGGCGTTCACATCGGCGCCGACGACGGGTCGATCGAGGCGGCGCGTGCGTGGGTTGGGCCGGATCGATTGATCGGCGTGTCGTGCTACGACGATGCCGCGCGCGCGCATGCCGCAGTCGCCGCCGGAGCAGACTACGTCGCCTTCGGTAGCTTTTTCGATTCGCCAACAAAGCCGGCAGCACGTCGCGCCGACCGTGCATTGCTGGCGAACGCGCGGGCGCTCGGCGTCCCGGTCGTTGCGATCGGCGGCATCACGGCAGACAACGCACGCGCGTTGATCGAGTCCGGCGCGGATGCCGTTGCCGTCATCGCCGATGTATTCGCGCACGGCGATGCCGGCGCAATCGAGCGCGCGGCCGCCGCGATTGCGTCGCTGTTCGACACCGGGCCTCAACGCGGCGCGGTGGCGCGTTGCGCATGAGCCGCAACGACGAATTGTTCGCGCGCGCGCAGCGCTCGATTCCCGCGGGCGTCAATTCGCCGGTGCGCGCGTTTCGCTCGGTCGGTGGAACGCCGCGATTCTTTGCGCGCGGCCAGGGACCCTATCTCTGGGACGCCGACGGCAAGCGGTACATCGACTACGTGGGGTCGTGGGGACCGGCGATCGTCGGCCACGCGCACCCCGACGTCGTTGCCGCCGTGCAGGCAACCGCTGCGCATGGCCTGTCGTTCGGTGCACCGACCGAACTCGAAGTCGAGCTCGCCGAGACGCTGGTCCGCCGGATGCCGAGCCTCGACCTCGTCCGACTCGTGTCGTCGGGCACCGAAGCGACGATGTCGGCGCTACGGCTTGCGCGCGGATACACGGGCCGCGCCAAGATCATCAAGTTCGAGGGTTGCTATCACGGCCATGGCGACAGCCTCCTCGTCAAGGCCGGCTCGGGTGCGCTGACGTTCGGCCAGCCGTCGTCGGCTGGCGTGCCGCCTGCAATCGCCGGCGAAACGATCGTCGTGCCTTACAACGACCTGACCGCCGTGCAGGAGGCGTTCGAGGCGGACGGCGACGCGATCGCCGGCATCATCGTCGAACCGATCGCAGGCAACATGAATCTGGTCGTGCCGAAGCGCGGGTTTCTAGAGGGCTTGCGCGGCGTGTGCGATCGCTACCGTGCCGTGCTGATCTTCGACGAAGTGATGACCGGCTTCCGCGTGCACGCGCGCGGCGCACAGGGTCTGCTCGGCATACCCCCGGACCTGACGACGCTCGGCAAGGTGATCGGCGGCGGCATGCCGGTCGGTGCGTTCGGCGGCAAGCGCGCGAT
>JAICVH010000191.1 GCA_025935435.1 Burkholderiales bacterium | reverse complement strand
CGGGGATCTCCACGACGCCGAGGACGTCGTCCAGGATGCCCTGACCCGGGCGGGGGGGCGCCGGGGGGGGGGGGGCGGGGGCCCGGGGCGCGCCGGCCGGGGGCGGGGGGGGGGGGGGGGGGGGGCCGGTTCCCCGGCGGGCCCCCCCCGCCGGGGCGGGGGCGGCCGTCGGGGGGGCGGCGGCCGCTGCGTCCGGGTGCGCCCTCCGCCGCGTGTGCTCGCGCCCTTCCTCTGGCGGCGCCCCCCCTACCTCCCCCCAGGCCCGAAGGGCCCGTCGTCGCACGATTGAGTGAGGCCGACACGCCGGATTCACGTCAGGCGAGATGAACAAGGAGGCCGAGTAACGTCGCCCTGTGGCGATATCGAGCCGGCAGTACTGTCGTCTGCGGGCGACGCTGCAATTTCCGGCTTTTCCGGGAGAGCGGCTACAATCCGCGTTCCCCAATTTCCCAACCCCCGATGAGCGTCGAAACCGGCACCGTCTCGCCGACGTGTCCGACCGAAACGGCTGTCCAGTTATCCGACCTGTCGTTTGGCTACGATCGCCGGCGACCGGTGCTGCGCGGCATCGACATGACGATCCCGCGCGGCAAGGTGGTGGCGATCATGGGCGGGTCAGGATGCGGCAAGACGACGATCCTGCGATTGATCGGCGGGCAGTTGCGCGCGCAGCGCGGCAGGATCCTTGTCGCCGGGCAGGACGTCATGGCGCTCGAACGTGACGCACTGTTCGCGCTCCGCCGACGGATCGGCATGCTGTTTCAATTCGGCGCGCTCTTCACCGACATGACGGTGTTCGAGAACGTTGCGTTTCCGCTGCGCGAACACACCGAGTTGCAGGAAGAGCTGATCCGGGATCTGGTGCTGATGAAGTTGAATGCCGTCGGGCTGCGCGGTGCCGCCCAGTTGCGACCGTCCGAACTGTCAGGTGGCATGGCGCGCCGCGTCGCGCTCGCGCGTGCAATCGCACTCGACCCGATGCTCGTCATGTACGACGAGCCGTTCGCCGGACTCGATCCGATTTCGCTCGGCATCGTCGGCCAGTTGATCCGCAGGTTGAACGATGCCCTCGGGATCACATCGGTCGTCGTGACGCACGATATCTACGAGTCGCTGAAGATCGTCGACTACATCTATTTCGTGTCGGAGGGCCGCATCGTCGCGCACGGTACGCCCGACGACGTTCGCGCGTCGCGCGACCCGTTCGTCCGCCAGTTCGTCGACGGTGAACCCGACGGCCCGGTGCCGTTCCACTACCCGGCGAAGGCGCTGGCGCGGGAGTTTGCCCGTGCGCAGTGAAACCGTGACCTGGGCGCTTCGCCGCGTCGGCGAGCGCACGCTGAATTCCATCGAGCGATTCGGCTTCGCGACGCGGTTTTCGCTGGCCGTGCTCACGCACTCGCCGGCTGCACTGCGCCGATTGCGACTCACGATGCGCGAGATCTACTTCTCGGGCGTGCTGTCGCTCGTGATCATCCTCGTATCGGGTCTGTTCGTCGGCATGGTGCTCGCACTTCAGGGATACGAGGTGCTGACGCGCTACGGCGCGAATGAATCGCTGGGCATTCTCGTCGCGCTGTCTCTGGTGCGGGAACTCGGTCCGGTCGTCGCCGGTCTGCTTTTCGCAAGCCGCGCGGGCAGCGCGATCACGGCCGAAATCGGCCTGATGAAGACGACCGAGCAGTTGTCCGCAATGGAGATGATGGCCGTCGATCCGCTCGCGCGGGTCGTCGCGCCGCGGTTTTTCGGCGGTATCGTGTCGATGCCGCTGTTGGCAGCGCTGTTCTCGACGCTCGGCGTGTTCGGCGCGTACCTGGTCGGCGTCAAGCTGATCGGCATCGACGCCGGCGCCTTCTGGGGCAACATGCAGGCCGCAGTCGATTTTCGCTATGACATCGTCAACGGTGTCATCAAGAGCGTCGTGTTCGGCGTCGCCGTCAGTCTGATCGCCGTGTTCGAAGGCTACAACGCGCGACCGACGGCGGAAGGCGTGTCGACTGCGACGACGCGTACCGTCGTTGCGAGCTCGTTGTCGATCCTCGCACTTGATTTCGTGCTTACCGTATTCATGTTCCGCGGCATAGGCGTGTAAACCTCAGATGAATCGTTCCACGATCGACCTCTGGGTCGGCATATTCGTCGTGATCGGCATCGGTGCGCTTGCGTTCCTGTCGCTCAAGGTCGGCAACCTGACGTCCGTCCGCAACGCACCCGGCTATCACCTCGAGGCGGCGTTCGACAACATTGGCGGACTCAAGCAGCGCGCGCCGGTCAAGGCCGCCGGCGTCGTCGTTGGCCGCGTCGAGCGCATCCGCCTCGATCCGCAGTCCTACCAGGCGGTAGTGACGATGAGGGTGGACCAGGGTTACCAGTTCACCAAGGACACGATCGCGTCGATTCTCACGTCGGGGCTGCTGGGCGAGGTCTATATCGGGCTCGATTCCGGCGGCGACACGCAGATGCTCGCCGACGGCGCGCGCATCGGCAAGACGCAGTCGGCGGTGGTGCTCGAAAAGCTGATCGGTCAGTTCATGTTCGACAAGGCGGCCGCGGGACCCGCGCCCCCGGTCGTGTCCGAGACGCCGGCTTCGCCGAAACCCGCCGGCGCGCCCGCGGCGGTCGCGGGCAGCAGCAAGTGAATTCGGGAGCGTTCGTGGAGACGAGCCGCATGAAAGCGCATACCCGTCGTTGCCTGGTCGCGTCGTTTGCCGCGCTGCTGCTCGTCGGCTGCGCTGCCGCACCCTCGCGCGACGATCCGTTCGAGCCGATGAATCGCGCGTCCTACCGTGTGCACGAGGTCGTCGACGGCCATTTCATCAAGCCGATGATCCAGGCGTATGTCGACTACACGCCGCGCGTCGTGCAACAGGGCGTGCACAATTTCTTCGGCAACATCGACGATTTTTTTTCATTCATCAACGCGGCGCTGCAAAACAAGCCCGACAAGGCCGGACACGATCTCGGCCGCGTCATCACGAATACCGGGTTCGGCCTGCTCGGCCTGATCGACATCGCGTCGGAAGCGGGCGTGCCCAAGGGCAACGAGGACTTCGGGCAGACGTTTGGCGTGTGGGGAATCCAGCAGGGCCCGTATCTGTTCATCCCGGTTTTCGGGCCGACGACCGTGCGCGACGGCACCGGATGGATCATTCGCGGTTACGCCAATCCGATCGGTTACATCGACGACATCCCGACCCGTAACGTGCTGTGGGCGCTCAACCTCGTCGAGTTGCGCGCTTCGGCGCTGCAGGCAGAATCGCTGGTGAACCAGGCGGCGATCGATCCGTATACGTTCATTCGCCGCGCGTATCTGCAACGGCGCCGTTACCTCGTCTACGACGGACAGCCGCCACCGGAAAAGGACGAAGACGAATGACGAACGAACGTTGCTTTGCTCCGATGCTGCGCCGGCTGTTGCTGGTGGTCGCGTGGCTGGCCGCAATCGTTGCGCTGCCTGCCTGTGCGCAGGAAGCGCCCGACGCGCTGGTGAAGCGTGTGTCGCAGGAAGCGATCTCGATCATCAAGACCGACCCCAAGGTTCAGGCGGGCGATCAGGCGCGCATCCGTGACCTGATCGAAGCCAAGCTCGCGCCTCATTTCGACATCGACCGCATGACGGCGCTCGCCGCCGGTCGCGCCTACCGCACCGCTACGCCGGAACAGAAGAAGCGCCTCGGCGAGGAGTTCAAGACGCTGCTGATCCGCACGTACTCGACGGCGCTCAATCAGTATCGCGACCAGACGCTCGATTACAAGCCATTGCGCGCCGATCCCAACGCGACCGACGTGACGGTGCGTACGGAAGTCATTCGGCCGGGGCAGACGCCCGTCGAAATCGATTACAGCATGACCAAGACGCCGTCGGGCTGGAAGGCGTACGACGTGATCGTCGCCGGCGTTTCGCTCGTCACCAATTACCGCGACGAATTCACGCAGCAGGTGCAGGCGGGCGGCATCGACGGCCTGATCCGATCGCTGGCGGCCAAGAACGGCGGGGGCGCTGCGAAGTGATCGCGGGCGAAACGTCCGACGCTGCCGGCGCCGGCAGTTTTTCAGCGTCGGACGCAGGCTGGGTGTTCGCCGGCGCATTGACGCTCGACGACGCCGCGGCGGTGTTCGAGGCATCGCAGGCGTTGCCGTTGCCGGCGAACGGCGTCGTCGATTTCGGCGGGCTGATGCAGGCCGATTCTTCGGCGCTGGCCGTCATGATGGCGTTGAAGCGACGTGCGACCACCGAGGGTCGGACGCTGACGATGCGCGATCTGCCCGGCTCGCTGCGCTCGCTGGCCGTCGTCTACGGCGTCGAAAACCTGCTCGATTGACGTTCGCCGTCGAAGTCGTCGACGTCGCCCGCCGCTTCGGAAGCGTGCAGGCGCTCGCGGGCGTCGACCTCACCGTCGCGCGCGGCGAGTTCTTCGGGCTGCTCGGTCCGAACGGCGCAGGCAAGACGACGCTGATCTCGATTCTCGCCGGGCTCGTGCGCGCCGATCGCGGCACTGCGAGCGTGCTCGGTCACGACGTGCTGCGGGACTATCGCGCTGCGCGGCGTGCCCTTGGCGTCGTCCCGCAGGAACTCGTCTTCGACCCCTTTTTCTCGGTGCGCGAGACGCTTCGCATTCAGTCGGGCTACTTCGGCCTTCGGTCCAACGACGCGTGGATCGACGAACTGTTGCACCACCTCGATCTCACCGCAAAGGCGGATGCGAACATGCGCGCGCTTTCGGGCGGCATGAAACGCCGCGTGCTCGTCGGCCAGGCGCTCGTGCACAAGCCGCCGGTGATCGTGCTGGACGAGCCGACGGCGGGTGTGGACGTCGAGTTGCGGCAAAGCCTGTGGGCCTTCATCAGCAAACTGAACGCCGATGGCCATACGATCATCCTGACGACGCATTACCTCGAGGAAGCCGAGGCGCTGTGCGGGCGGATCGCGATGATGAAATCCGGGCGCATCGTTGCACTCGATACGACACAGAACCTGTTATCGCGCTTTGCCGGGGTGACGGTGCGAGTATCGGCGGCGAGGCTTCCGTCCGCATGGCAGGACCGCCTGCTTCGACGCGACGGCAACGTCCATTACGTCGGTCTTCCCGACTACGGCGAACTCGAGCGTCTGCTCGCCGCCATGCGCATCGACGGAATCGCGATCGACGAACTGGCGCTCGCAGAGACCGACCTCGAGCAGGTGTTCCTGCGCATCATGGCGGGGACCGAGACGACCGACGACACGCGGCCGGTCGTGACCGTGCCGGAGGCCTGATGACGGCGCTCGCGAGCACCGGCTGGCTGACGTTGTTGCAGAAGGAGCTGCTGCGATTCTGGAAAGTGAGCTTTCAGACGATCGCCGCGCCCGTGTTGACGGCGCTCCTGTATCTGCTCATCTTCTCGCACGTGCTCGAGTCGCGCGTTTCGGTATTCGGCGGCCAGGTGCGTTACACGGCGTTTCTGGTGCCCGGCCTCGTCATGATGTCGGTGCTGCAGAATTCGTTTGCGAATGCGTCGTCATCGCTGATCCAGTCGAAAATCACCGGCAACCTGATCTTCGTGCTGCTGCCGCCGCTGTCACCGCTCGACCTGTATGGCG
>JAICVH010000250.1 GCA_025935435.1 Burkholderiales bacterium | reverse complement strand
TCGGACGGCACGCCGCACGCGCTGTCCGCGGCCTGCACGCACATGGGCTGCACGGTGACGTGGAACAACGCCGATCGGACGTGGGACTGTCCATGTCACGGCTCGATGTTCACGTGCGACGGCGAGGTCATTCACGGCCCGGCCACCGATCCGCTGAAGCCCGCAAAACTGCCGGCACGCCAGCCCTGCCCTCGCGACGCGGGCGTCGCGCGCGCCCGCGGGCGGTATTCGTCGACGATGGACAGCCGCGGGGCGGCGGATTATAACTGCGCAGTTTCGCGCGCGGACCGATCCCGTCCGCGTCCCCATTCCCCGGAGGAGAAGTCATGAGTCAATCGATCAGCCGCGTCCGCCGCGGCCTGATGCAAGGTGGTGCCGCGGCAGCGGCGCTTGGCGCGCTCGGCTTTCCGGCGATCAGCCGCGGTCAGGCGGATGCGATTCGCATTGGCCACCTGACGCCGCTCACCGGTTTTCTTGGTCCGCTCGGCGAATACGCAGTCATGGGCGTCAAGCTCGCCGTCGAGGAAATCAACACCGGTGGCGGTGTCATGGGACGCAAGATCGAACTGATCGCCGAGGACAGCGTGAATCCGCAGACTGCGTCCACCAAAGCGGCGCGCCTGATCGAGCGTGACAAGTGCGTCGCGATCATCGGCGAGATCAGCTCGGCGTCCGGTCTCGCGATCGCGCAGGTTGCGCAGCGCAATCGCACGCTGTTCTTCAACACCGGCTGCAATTCGGACGAGCTGCGCGGCAAGTCATGCAATCGATACATGTTCCACACCGAGGCAGCCAACACGATGTACGTGTACGCGGCCGGACAGGCGCTGCTGCGCGACGGCATGGTCAAGGGGAAGAAGTGGTACAGCCTGACTGCCGATTACGCGTTCGGGCACGACCTGCTCAAGGCGGCCAAGCGCTTCATGCAGGCGAACGGCGGCGAATTCGCGGCCGACGAACTGGTGCCGACCGATGCCGCCGACTTTTCGGCGTATCTGCTGAAGATTCGAAATGCGAAGCCGGACATCGTCGTATCGAACCTCGCCGGCGCGCAGATCACGAATTTCATGAAGCAGTACATGGAATACGGATTGCCGTACCCGGTCGCGGGCTTCGGCTTCGACACGGCGGTCGCGTGGGGCGCAGGCAAGGGCAACGTCACCGGCATCTGGCCGCTGGTCTGGGATTCGCAGGTGAAGACGCCGGCGGCGCAGAAATTCACCGACGCGTTCACGAAGAAGTACGGCAAGCCGCCGGAGAATCAGGCGTGGGGCGATTACATGTCGACGCGACACGTCGCGCAGGCGATGAACGAAATCAAGTCGACCGACTCGACCAAACTCGCCGAGCATCTCGAAAAGGGCGCCAAGTTCGACGTGCTCAAGTCACGCGAAGGCTATTACCGCAACTGGGATCACCAGTTGATGCAGGAGATGTACACGATCCGCTTCAGACCCGCCGCCGAGGTCAAGGACAAATGGGACCTGTTCACGATTTCCGCGCCGGTCCCTGGCGCCAATCAGAGCCTCGAAGTGATCGCGCCGACCAAGGAAGACAACAACTGCACGATGCCGGCGTGACGTGAAAGACCGTGCGGCGCGTCGCTCGAAAAGAAGGGCGCGCGCCGCAGTCAACGGCAGGGCGGAGCAACGACGACGTCCCTTCGCTGCTACTTTATTTCGGCCTCGAAGATGTAGAGCGTCGACTTTTCGTCCTCCGGCATGAAGTAGGCGCGGAGGCCGTTCGTCGCAGGCTCGACCCAGAATGGGTTTTGCGTCATCGGCAGGCCCGATTCGGTCCATTGCTCCACCGGAACCTGGTACGTGACCTGGTTGGTCGTGAGGTCGACGATTTCGAAACCGCCGAGCGGAAACCGCGGCCCATCCTTCTTGACCTGATAGTTGTTGAGGCCTGAGCAAAGCATCTCCCGATGGCCCAGGTATTTGCAATCCTGATAATCGATGTAATGTGAGCGGTTCATACGACGCAGTGACGCCGGCGCGATGTCGGCATTGGTGACACGTCCCTGGTTGTCCAGCGTCCAGCGGTAAAAGCGACGCGAGCCCCACGTGACGCCGTGCAGCGTATCGTCATCGATGTTGTGGATGATGCCGCCCACGTGGTCGCCGTAGCGAAAGACTTCCTGCGCCTTCATCGTCGTGGGATCGACGCGATAGATGATGGAGCGACTGTTCGGCCGGTACTCTGCGACCGGTACCCAGATGTAGCGCCCGTCGAAGTCGATGCCGCCCGGGTGATAGATGGAGCCTTCGCCTACGAGGAGATCGGCGATCAGATTTCCCTTGTCGTCGAACTTGAACACGTGGCCTTGGCCCGAGCCCGTGTCCCGATCGTAGCCATCCTGCAACTGCGGAAATCGCTTGGTCGGCGTGCGAATCTCGACCGAAGTCACGAAAAAAGTGTCGCCAATCTTCACCATGCCTTGCGGGTGATGCGTATTGAACTTGATCGGCACCGTGCCGATCGGTCGCCACTGCACGGAACGCGTCAGTTGCTTGACGCGGTCGCCGACGACGGTGCTACGTTCGGACATTGTGGGTGTATCGAGGGTCGTGCACGCCGCCAGCATCACGACAAAGAGCGCAGAGGCTGTCTTGATCATGGAATGCTCCGTGGGTTCGGCATGGCGCCGTTGAGAAAGGAACGCGCACGTCCACGCCAATCGTCAAGTGTAGTCTCCTTGCTCCGGGTACGCTGCAGGTAGATTCACTCGTTCGGCAACGGACCGATACCCGCCCATGATGTTCACCCAGATCGTCGAGCAGGTCATCAACGGACTGCTCGTGGGCGCGTATTACCTGCTGATCGCGCTCGGCCTGTCGCTCATCTTTTCGCTGGGCGGGCTCGTCAATCTCGCGCACGGCGCGTTCTATGCGCTCGGCGCGTACGCGGCCGTTCAGCTTGCCGATCACATCGGCTTCGCCGGGGCGATCGTCGTTTCACCGTTCCTCGTCGCGATCCTCGGCCTCGTGATCGAGCGCTTCCTGTTCCGGCGGTTCTATCGGCACGACCCGGCGCTTGGGTTGCTGCTCACGTTCGGACTGGCGATGGTCATCGAGCAGCTGCTGCGCATCGTGTTCGGGGCGGCGCCGATTCCGTTCTCGATTCCGTCCGCGCTGCGCGGTCAGATCTTCGTCGGCGACTTCATCTATTCGAAATACCGGTTGCTGATGCTGCTGCTCGCGGCCGCGGCGGTCACCGGCTTGTGGTTCCTGTTGCAGCGCACGCCGTTCGGGCGCGTCGTGCGCGCCGGCGTGCAGAACCCCGACATGGTCGCAGCGCTCGGCATCTCGCTCACACCGTACATGAGCGGCGTCGTGGCGATCAGCGTCGCGCTCGCCGCACTTGCCGGCGTCCTGCTCGCGCCGATCACGGGCGTGCATCCGGCGATGGGCTCCGAAATCCTCACGGCGGCGTTCGTCGTGGTCGTGATCGGCGGCCTCGGATCGTTCTGGGGCGTCGTCTACGCGGCGCTGATCGTCGGCGTGGTGCGCGGACTCACCGTGTACTTCTTCCCGCCCGCAGCCGAAGCGTCGATGTATCTGCTGATGCTGGTCGTGCTGCTCGTGCGTCCGCGCGGGCTGTTCGGCGAACGCATCGAGCGCTTCGAGTGATGCTGCGCTCGCCCGTCGTCCTTGCCGCATTGGCTGCAGTCGCGCTGCCGTTCGTGCTGCTCGGCGTCGGCCTCACGCTCACCAGCGCGACCGACGTCGTCATCTTCGCGATCGCGTGCATGGCGCTGAATGTCCTGGTCGGTTTCACCGGACTCGTTTCGTTCGGACACGGCGCATGGTTCGGGCTGGGCGCGTATGCCGCGGCACTGGCGCAACGCTATTGGTTTCCGGGTTCGATGCTGTGGCCCGCGTTGTTCGGGCTTGTGTTCCTCATCGTGTCGGGCGTCCTGATCGGCTTCCTGGTCCTGCGGCGGCGTGGCGTTTACTTTTCGCTGCTGACGCTCGCTTTCACCGCGCTCACGTTTTCGGTCGCGTTTCGCTGGAGCACCTTCACCGGCGGTGAAAGCGGCCTCGGCGGCGTAACGCGCGCAACGTGGATCGGCGTCGACCTCGAGAATGCGTGGGTCTACTACGCGCTCGTCGCGCTGCTCGGCGTTGGCATCGTTTGGGCGCTGCAGCGTTTCCATCGTTCGCCGATCGGCTCGGTGCTGATCGCCATTCGCGAAAACGAGCAGCGCGCGCAATTCGTCGGTTATCCGACGCACCGCTACAAGCAGATCGCGTTCACGATATCGGCAACGCTGTGCGGCTTCGCCGGCGTGCTGTCCGTATTCCATCACCGCTTCGCTTCTGCCGATCCGACCGCCGTCACGTTTTCCGGCGCGCTTCTCGCGATGGTGATCATCGGCGGCATGCGCAGCCTGCTCGGGCCTGCGCTCGGTGCACTGTTCTACATCCTGTTCCAGGAGTTCCTGTCGATCTGGACGGCGAACTGGCTGTTGTTCTTCGGCCTCCTGTTCGTCGCGTTCGTCGTCTATTCGCCGACGGGGCTCGTCGGCGTGTGGCGCCGCTTCACCGAGCCAATGCGTCCCAAGGTCGTCGAGGCGGCGGCAATGGCGGGCCGCAGGATCGAGCAGGGTGTGCCGCTGCCGGCGTACCTGCAACAGGGAACGCAGGCGACGGGAACGGCGCTCGAAGTACGCGATCTCGCCAAGGCATTCGGCGGCATCCAGGCCGTCGTCGATGCGGGCTTTGCCGTGCAGCCACGGACGCTGCATGCGCTGATCGGTCCGAACGGCGC
>JAICVH010000047.1 GCA_025935435.1 Burkholderiales bacterium | reverse complement strand
GTAGCGAAACGCCTGATCGACTTCGACAAGGAGTGGTCGAAGATCATGGGCTCCCCGCCGAAGGATGCGAGACATCCGGAACGAGGCGGCGTCGATCCGGCCGAGCTGCAGGAGTACTTCGTCAGGTCATTGCGATATACGGCCGGTGTCGCCACGCACTACCCACCCGCGACGGTGCTTACGGCGCAGCCCGTCCACCAGAATCTTGCGAACGGCTTCACCATCGGCATGCGTTTCCACTCGGCGCCCGTCGTTCGCGTTGCGGACGCGAAGCCGATGCAGCTCGGTCACGTGGCGCGTGCGGACGGCGCGTGGCGCATCTACACGTTTGCCGATGCGAGCGCGAGGCGGCTACGCGCGCTTGCAGACTTCCTGGCGGAGTCTCCGAATTCGCCGATTCGCCGGTTCACACCGCCCGGCGCCGACGTCGACAGCGTCATCGACGTTCGTGCCGTGTATCAGCAAGGCCACCGGGCTCTCAACGTCGAGGAATTGCCGGCGATTCTGCTTCCGCGCAAGGGACGATTCGGGCTCGTCGACTATGAGAAAGCGTACGCGGCCGACCTGGGGAACGCCCAGGACATTTTCGATCTCCGCGGGATAGACCGGGACAACGGCGCGATCGTCGTCGTGCGTCCGGATCAGTATGTTTCGAACGTATTACCGCTCGACGCGCACGAAGACCTTACCACCTCTTTCGCAGCAGTCCTGCTCGATCAGCGTTAGTTCGGCAACATTTCGACCGGCTCACCGTATGCAGCCCGGGAAGGTCACGAACATCGCGAGCGCCAGCGCCCACTGCGCGCGAGCGCTCGCATGTCCACCCGGCTAACCTACGTCGCAGTCGTCAATCGTCCCGTTCCACGATCGCCACGCCGTACGGGTCGTTGCCGACGCCCGTGACCGTCGCGACGACGGTGCGCGAATGCAAATCGATGATCCACACGGTACCGCTCGGCACGAACGTCGTGCGCGGCCCACCTGAGATCACGGCGAACCGTCCATCGGCCGTTACCGCGGAGCCCTTGGGGCGCGCCGGACGCACGACGCCGTCGGTGTCCGCTGGCCGCGTCAACGGAATGCGCGCCACCTCGGCGCCTGGTTGGTGCGCGAGCGCGAGCGACACGTCGACGATCGAGACGTTGTTCGACCGGAAGTTCGGCACGATCACGAATTTCCCATCCGGCGTGAACGACGGGATGAACGGACGCGTTTGCGCGCTTGGATCGCTGGTGCCGACCAGCACGCGCGCGACTTCAGCGTTGGGCGCTGCCGACGCCGCAAGGTCGACATCGATGAACGAGATCGTATTGCCTTCGAAAGCAACCTGTTGACTTTCGCGGTTGGCCGCGACGACCACGCGACCGTCGGGGCTCGTCACGATGCCCCACGGCCCGATCTGCGTCGGAATGCGCGCAATCTCCGCGGTCTTGTCGCCTGCCAGCGCCGCCGCGAGGTCGATGACCGAGACATCGTCGGTGCCGCCGTTGGCGGTGAATAGATAGCGCTTGCCGTTACTCGCGGTGCCAAGCGTGATGCCGTTGCTGTCGGGGAAACACCCCCAGCCGGGATTCGGCGAAAGCAGTGGCACGGGCGACGGCGGACCATGCGGCGAGACGAACGGCACCGGAAAGTCCGGGCATGCAAACCCGGGGTTGCCAAGCGCGAGTTCGACCTGACCGCGCAAGCTCCCGGTCTTGCGGTCGACGAACGTAATGCGGTTGCCGCCGTCCTCGGTCAGATGGCTTTCCGCGTTGCCGATGACGAACATGTCGTGCAACAGCACGAGCCCTACGGCGCCGAAATGCCCGCTATCGATATGCAGTTCGAGCGCTGCCGCAGTGTTGTCGTTCCTGCGCTGCGTCATCTTCTTCACATCCATCACCGCGATGTTGCCGCGGCCGCCATGCTGCAGAAATTCGTCGTTGTCGATCGCGCCGTGATGGTTCACGACATACGCGGTCTTGCCGTCCTCGCTGATCACGACATTCGCCGGATCGCCGAGCAGCTTGCCGTCGAGGCGATTCAGCGCCGTCTTCGATCGACTGACGATTGCATTGGGCGTGTTGTTGTTCTGCGGCTTGAGGGCTTCCTTGAGGTCGATCGCGTACATCCGCGGATCTCTGCGCCCCGTCGCGAGAATGTAGGTGTTGTCGGCAAACGCTTCGTGATGCAGGCACACCAACCATGCTGCCGTGAGCAGCGCGTTTCTCAGCTTCATCTCGGTCCCCCAGCGCGTGTCGTCTTACGTCGGCCAGCCGCTTCGGCGTGCCAAAGCGTCGACTGCATTGTCGGAGCTCGCCGCCGACGGGTCAATGCGCGGCGTGACGGGCAGGGACGCTGCTCCGGGGGCACTGAACGACGGCATCCGATCGCTCGCCGCGGGTCGCGGAAACCGGCTCTACGTCATTGGATAGACGCGTTTGCCACAGTGCGGACAGCTTCTCGTCGACTCACGCCGCGTATGTCGCAGCGTCATTTCCGCCGTCACGATGCCCGTTGGAACGGCGAGAACGCCCCAGCCAAGCAACATGATGACCGTGGCCATGACGCGGCCAGACGCCGTATGCGGCGTGATGTCGCCGAAACCCACGGTTGTCATCGTCGTGACCGCCCAATAGATGGACACGGGAATGCTCGTGAACCCGTTTTCCGGACCTTCGGCGACGTACATCAGCGTCCCGCTGATGATCACCGCGGTCATGACCGCGCTCAGGAAGACGAAGATCTTGCGCCGGCTGTCTGCGAAGGCCTGCGCCAGGAATTGAAATTCCTCCATATATTCGCCGAGCTTCAGCACCCGGAAAATGCGTAGCAGCCGCAACACTCTCACGTCGATCAGCAGCGAGAGTTCGGGATTGAAGGCGGCGATATACGTTGGCGCCACGGACAGCAGATCGACGATCCCGAAAAAGCTCAACGCGTATTTGAAGGGCCGGCGAACGCATGAAATACGGAGCACGTACTCGAGCGTGAAGAGAGCCGTGACACCCCATTCGAACGCGTCGAACAACGCGCCATAGCGTGTTGCGAGCGACGGTACGCTATCCAGCATGACGACCACCAGGCTGGCCAGGATCAGCAACATCAGCCCGATATCAAAGGCGCGACCGGCCGGCGTGTCCGATTCGAAAATGATGTCGTAAAGGCGGCCGCGCCACGGGCCCGAGGGGCGCCCCAGAGGCTGGAAACTCGGCGGGGTAGAAGCGGAAGCCGGTGGAACTCGCATGGCGCCTCCCTAACGTTTCAGGAGCAGCGATGGTAGCCGCTCACTTTTCCTGGAGCAGCAGGATTCTCTCGATACGTTTGTCCGGAACGAGCCACGCGAGCGCCACGCAAACGTAGATCGCCAGCGAAAACCAGCGCGATACGAACGCCATTGGAATCGCGATCGCGTACAGAACCGGCGACACCTTGCCCTTCCAATCAACGCCCACCGCTCTTTTCAGGACCGACCCGGGGCCCTGCGACGAGATGATCACCTGCTGCAAAATCCAATAGGCAATTGCAGCCATCAGCAGCACCGCACCATAGAGCGCCGTGGTGGCGGGCGCGAAGTGATTCTCTCCCATCCAGCCGGTGGTGAATGGAACGAGCGACAGCCAGAACAGCAGGTGAAGATTGGCCCAAAGCATGCGTCCCGTAACATGCGTCATTGCGTGCAGCATGTGGTGGTGGTTGTTCCAATAGATTCCGACATACACGAAGCTCAGCACGTAGCTGACGAAAACGGGCAATAACCCGGTCAGCGCCGCGAAGTCTTCGCCGTGCGGTACCTTCATTTCGAGAACCATGATCGTGATGATGACCGCGATCACGCCATCGCTGAATGCCTCGAATCGACCTTTGCCCATCAGCACCCTCCGTGGTTAAGGGAGTACTCTGTTCTTCCAGCGCCTGCCGGGTTTCGGCGGTTGCTTGGGTGGCACGACTATTTCAATGTCCCGCATGAACGCTTGCAACGCCGCATCGCAACCGGTTGCTACCATTCCGGCGTTCCATTTCGACAATTCGTTTGCGCGGGAACTGCCCGGCTTTTTTGTCGCTCGCCGGCCCGCGATCGTGCCTGCACCGCGCCTGCTCTATTTCAATCGTACGTTGGCGGATGAACTCGCGTTGGATCTCGGTTCGCTCGACGATCAGGCCAAGGCGGCGGTCTTCGCCGGGAACGTCGTGCCCGAAGGCGCCGAACCTTTGGCACAGGCCTACGCCGGTCACCAGTTTGGCGGGTTTTCGCCGCAACTCGGAGACGGCCGCGCGCTCCTTCTCGGCGAGGTCATCGATCGGCATGGGCACCGACGCGACATTGCGTTCAAGGGCTCCGGCCGCACGCCGTTTGCCCGAGGTGGCGACGGCAAGGCTGCGGTGGGACCGATGCTCCGCGAAGTGCTGGTCAGCGAGTCGATGCATGCGTTGGGTATCCCCACGACGCGAGCGCTTGCGGTTGCGGCGACGGGCGAGGACGTCTATCGCGAACGCGTCCTGCCAGGCGCGGTATTGACGCGCGTGGCGGCGAGTCATATCCGCGTCGGCACGTTCCAATTCTTCGCCGCCCGCGGCGACGTGGAAAGCGTGCGGAAGCTCGCCGCATATACGATTTGGCGACACGATCCCGCGCTGGCGGATGCAGATGAGCCCTTTCTCGAGCTGTTGCGGAATGTGGCGGAGCGCCAGGCCGCGCTGATTGCGCAGTGGATGAATGTCGGCTTCATCCATGGCGTCATGAATACCGACAACATGGCGATATCCGGCGAGACGATCGATTACGGCCCATGCGCGTTCATGGAGGCGTACGACCCCGCCGCGGTCTTCAGCTCCATCGACCTTCATGGACGCTATGCGTTCGCCAATCAGCCGAACATCGCGGGGTGGAATCTCGCCCGATTCGCCGAAGCGCTTCTGCCGGTGCTCTCGGAGGATCCCGAGCGCGCGATCGCGAGCGCAACCGACGTCCTCGCTGCGTTTCCGGAGCGATACCGTCGACACCTGCTTCGCGGTCAGCGCATGAAGCTGGGGTTACGTCGAGGCGACGCGGGGGACGATAGCAGCGACGCGGCGCTCGTCGATGATTGGCTGGCGCTTCTGCATGGCGCGTCCGTCGATTTCACGCTTGCGTGGCGACGACTCGCCGACGCCGCGGCCGGCGACGAAGCGCCCTTGCGCGCGCTGTTCGCCGATCCGCGCACGCTCGATTCGTGGCTCGCTCGCTGGCGAGAACGCTGCGCCGCCGAGGACGGCGACGCAACGATCGAGTCGACGACGTCCGGCCTTGCGCGCGCCGAGACGATGCGAACCGTCAACCCGATCATCATCGCGCGCAATCATCGCGTGGAGGAGGCGCTGGCCGCCGCATCCGACGACGCTGATCTCGGACCATTCGAACGATTGCTGGAGGCAATCAGCAGTCCGTATCGGGAGACATCCGCCGTCGCGACGTACGCTGAGCCCGCACCGGCCGCGGTGACGGCGTGCTATCGCACGTTCTGTGGCACGTGATCCCGCTCGAACCCACTGCGGTTCATGAAGATCTCCATCCTCGACGACTATCACGACACGCTCAGAACGCTCGCGTGCTTCGGGAAGCTCGCCGGTCACGACGTCACCGTCTGGAACGACCATGTCCAGGACCTGGACGAACTCGCGCGTCGCCTGAAGGGCGCGGAAGCGCTCGTATTGATACGCGAGCGGACGCAAATTCGCGAGGCGCTGCTCGAGCGGCTTTCCGCACTGCGGTTGATCAGCCAACGAAGCGTCTATCCGCACATCGACGTCCCGGCCTGCACGCGGCTCGGGATCATCGTTTCGTCGAGCCAGCACGCCGATACGCCGTCCTATGCCGCCGCGGAACTCACTTTCGCGCTGATCCTGGCGGCGATGCGACAGATCCCTCAGCAGATGAATGCGTTGCGCGCCGGACGTTGGCAGATCGGCGTCGGCAACTCGTTGCGCGGCAAGTCGCTCGGCATCTACGGATATGGAAGGATCGGATCGGTGGTGGCGGGATACGGCGCCGCGTTTGGAATGGACGTGGTCGTGTTGGCAAGGCGGGCGTCGCTCGAACGAGCGAAGCGCGACGGTTATCGCGTCGCGACGAGCAAGGAAGCATTCTTCGAATCGTGCGACGTCGTTTCACTGCATATGCGATTGGTCGAGTCGACGCGTGGAATCGTCACTCGGCACGACCTTCTCCGCATGAAGCCGTCGGCGTTGCTGGTCAATACGAGTCGCGCGCAGCTCGTCGAGCCCAACGCGCTGGAATTCGCGCTCGAGCAGGGCCGTCCCGGTATGGCCGCGGTGGACGTTTACGAAAACGAACCTGTGCGTGATCGCCACCATCCGCTGTTCCGGATGGAGAACGTCATCTGCACGCCGCATATCGGGTACGTCACGCGCGAGGAATACGAAACGCAGTTCACGGACGTTTTCGAACAAATCGTCGCCTATGCGAGCGGCGCACCCATCAATGTCGTGAATCCCGAGGTGCTTGGCCATGCACGCGGGCGTCAGTAAGATTCCATGGATGCCAAACGACGTGTGTGCCGGTGAATGTTTGACGCGATCCGTTTGCATCTGCAAGTTCCGGCAGATGACGTTCGGTCCGCGTCTCGAATCGAATCGTTGGGAGAAGGCTTCATGATGACGCTTGCGCGGCGCCTCGGCATTACCCATGGAATTGCGATTGCGCTGCTCGTCGCCTTCGCCGGCCCCGCCTTGGCGCAGGGCGCGTGGCCGAGCAAGTCGATCAGGATCATTGCGCCGGTTCAACCGGGAGGAGGCGTCGATCTCGTCGCGCGCACGATCGCCGAGCGGCTCACGACATCGCTTGGACAATCGGTCGTCGTCGAAAACCAGAGTGGCGGCGGCGGGATCGTCGGCTCGCTCGCGACCGCCCGTGCCGCGCCGGATGGTTATACGTTGATGGTTGGCTACGTCGGCACGCACGGAACGAATCCGGCGGTGCGCAAGCTGCCGTATGACGCCGTCAAGGATTTCACGCCGATTGCGATGGTCGGCGGCACGCCGAACGTACTGATCGTCCCTGCAACCGTGCCTGCTTCGAGCCTGCGCGAGTTCGTTGCCTGGGCGAAGGCAAATCCGAAGGAACTCGCCTACGGCTCGGCCGGCCCGGGCACGCTCACGCATCTCGCAATGGAACAATTCAAAATCGAAGCGGGCTTGCCCGACATGACGCATATCGCCTATCGGGGCATTGGTCCCGCGTTTACCGATATCCTCGGCGGTCGGACGCAGGCGATGCTCCCGGGACTCGCCGCGGCGCTGCCGCACATCAAGGCCGGCAAGGTCAGGGCGCTTGCGGTGACCGGCACGCGAAGACACGCGCTGTTACCGGACGTCCCGACGCTCGAGGAGTCCGGGTTCCCCGGCTTCGATGGCGTGCAATGGTATGGGATCGTCGGCCCGGCCAATCTGCCTGCGACCATCGTGGAGCGCCTGAATGCGGACATCAACAATGCGTTGGCGACGCCGGAGTTGCGCCAGCGCCTCTCCGGCGAAGCGCTCGACCCGATGCCCATGTCGCCGACCGAGTTCGGCCGCTACATGGAGACGGACATCGCGAAGTGGGCAAAACTCGCCAAGGCGCGCGACATCCATTTGACGGATTAGCGACGAAACTTCGCGCACGCATGGGTTCATTGAGATGACACGCACGAACACGTCCACGGCCGATGCCGGCGCGCCATGGATAACGCGGAAATTGGGTGCGTTCGTCGCTGAACATCCGTCGGCAGGATGGCCGCCGCACGTCGACCGCGAGGCGGGTCGGACGCTCCTGAACTGGCTGGGATGCGCTATCGGCGCGTGTCGTCACCCTGCGGTCGAAGCTGCGTTGGCGGCAGCGCGGGAACTCGCGCCGAGCGCGCAGGCGACGGTGCTCGGGCGCTCGGATCGCGTGGACATCGGCAATGCTGCGCTCATCAACGGCATTGCGTCGCACACGCTCGACTTCGACGACACGCACCTGCGAACCATCATCCATCCGGCCGGTCCGGTGGCATCGGCCGTCATTGCGCTTGCCGAGCACGGCGGAATGACCGGCCGCGCCATCATCGACGCGCTGATTCTCGGGGTCGACGTCGAGTGTCGTGTCGGCAATGCCATCTACCCCGATCATTACGATCGCGGCTGGCACATCACGGGTTCGACGGGCATGCTCGGTGCCGCTGCCGCCTGCGCGCGACTGTTGCAACTTGATGCTGCGCACGCAACGATGGCGCTCGGCATCGCTGCCTCCCAGCCGACCGGCGTCCGAGAGCAATTCGGCTCGATGACGAAGGCGTTGCATGTCGGCGCGGCGGCCCGGATCGGCCTGACCGCGGCGCTGATGGCGAAGCACGGCTACACGTCGTCCGAGCGCGCGCTCGAGGCGCCGCGTGGGCTCGTGCAGACGTTCTCGACCAAGCATGATTGGCGGGAAATCGAGGACGCGCTGGGAGAGCGCTTCGAGATCACGACGAACACGTACAAGCCCTTTGCGTGCGGCATCGTCATCCATCCGAGCATCGATGGCTGCATTCAGCTAAGGGGCCAAAAGGACATTGCGGTCGACGCGATCGAGCGTGTCGACCTGATCGTGCACCCGCTCGTCCTCGAACTGACGGGGAAGCGTGCGCCACGACGCGGGCTGGAAGGGAAGTTCAGTGTCTACCATGCCTGCGCGACCGCATTGTTGTTTGGAAAGGCAGGCGAGGCAGAGTTCTCGGATGCCTGCGTGAACGACGTTCGGGTCATCGCGCTACGCGATCGCATCCATGCCCGGCCGGACGCCGCGATGGACGAGGACGCCGCCGACGTCACCGTCTTAATGCGCGATGGGCGCAGCTTTCACCAGCGCGTCGAGCACGCGATTGGAAGCCTGGAGCGGCCCATGACCGACGCGGATCTGCAGCAGAAGGTTCATGGCCTCGTCGATCCGGTTCTCGGCGCTGCAGCGACAACGCGTTTGATCGACTTGTGCGCCGAGCTTGCCGAAGCGCCCGACGTGCGCCGCCTGATCGCGGCGACAAGGCCCGCTTGACATCGGCGCGAGGGTGAAGGCAGTTATCTGAACCGCAGGTTCGCGCGCGAGAGCTGATCGATCGACGTGCAACCCATCAGTTTCATCGCTCGTTCGATCTCCATGCGCAGCAGGCCGAGGGCGCGTTCGACGCCCTCTCGGCCGGCGGCCGCCAATGGATAGAGATAGAAACGGCCGATGCCGACCGCCCTGGCGCCGACGGAAAGCGCCTTCAGCACATGCGTTCCACGCTGGACGCCGCCATCCATGATCACGTCGATCCGATCGCCGACGGCATCGACGATTTCAGCGAGCTGATCGAACGACGCGCGGGAACCGTCGAGCTGCCTGCCGCCATGGTTGGACACGACGATTCCGGTGCATCCGATTTCGACAGCGCGCTTGGCGTCTGCCACGGACATGACGCCCTTGAGACAGAAATGCCCGTCCCATTCGCGCACCATTTCGGCGACGTCGGCCCACGTCATCGACGGATCCAGCATTTCGGTAAAGTACCGGCCGATCGACATCGTGCCGCCGCTCATGTCGACGTGCTCGTCCAGTTGCGGAAGCCGGAAGCGTTCATGCCGGAGGTAATGAATCGCCCACATCGGCTTGATCGCGAATTGCATCACTCCGCCGAGATTCAGCTTGAACGGAATCGAAAAACCGGTGCGCAGATCGCGCTCGCGGTTTCCGCCGGTGATGCTGTCCACGGTGAGCATCATCACATCGACGCCGGCCGACTTCGCGCGCTGCATCATCGCGCGGTTGAGGCCGCGGTCCTTGTGAAAGTAGAACTGATAGACCTGCGGCCCGGCGAATTGGCGACGCACTTGTTCGATGCTGGCCGTCCCCAGTGAAGACACGCCGAACATCGTGCCGTACTTTGCGGCCGCGGCCGCGACGGCGATCTCGCCGTCGTGATGGAACAGGCGCTGCAACGCGGTTGGCGAACAATAGACGGGCATCGCAAGCTTCTGTCCCAGGACGGTGACGGACAGATCGACGTTCTCCACACCGCGCAGCACGTTCGGCACGAGGTCGCACCGTTCGAAACTCTGCGTGTTTCGGTGGTGCGTCACCTCATCGTCGGCGGCGCCGTCGATGTAATCGAAGATCGGCCGCGGCAGCCTCCGCTTGGCCAGCCGCCGAAAATCGTGAAAGTTGTGACAATCGAGCAAGCGCATCGTGACTCTCTCGCGTCGGCTTACTTCACCACCGTCTGCGACCTTGGGGAAGGACGATGTTCGTTCGAGTATCGATGCACGCAAGACATGCAGTCAATCGCGATCGTTTTGCATCGGGCTTGTGCGCATCATCGCGGGAGCCGCCTGGTGTCGCCGTGTTCGCCGCGCTTCGGTTCGTCCTATACTGGTTCGAACGGAAACGATGGAAAACCGATCGGCGTCGCTTGCCTGATGCGCTTCAAGGAGCTGTGATGACCCAGGAACTCGGCCGCCTAGAAGATCTGCCAATCGACTACCGGGATGCGCTCACCGGGCAGAATCTCGTACCGTTGTGGCCGAATCTGCGCGCCGTCCTGCCACCC